>NZ_JBRREF010000001.1:0-126842 GCF_056760135.1 Stenotrophomonas sp. STEN023
CTCCCCCCCCCGCGCCCGGGGGTTCGCGGTGGTGGGCTGGGCTTCGTGCGGGGACGGGGTGTGCGGGGGGTGGGCCGCCCCCCCCCCCCCCCCCCCCCCCCCCCCCCCCCCCACTGCCGGAGAGCTGGCTCAGCTATACGCGTACTGGGTCTGAGCCACATGCCGCAGCCGCTGCAGAACGAAATCCGCCAGCTCATGCGGGCTGTACTTGGCAACGAAGGCATTGGCGCCGACGCGCTCGACCATGGCGTTGTTGAATACGCCCGACAGGGACGTGTGCAGCAGCACGAAAAGACCGGCCAGGCCCGGGTGGCGGCGGATTTCCGTCGTCAGGGTGTAGCCGTCCATTGCCGGCATCTCGATGTCGGAGATCACCATCGCATAGCGATCGGCAGGGTTTTCGCCGGAGGCATGGATCTGCAGCAGATGCTCCAGGGCCTGCTTGCCGTCGGAGAGCAGGGTGGCACTGACCCCCAGCTGGTCCAGCACGCTGCGGATCTGTTGGCGGGCCACGCGGGAGTCATCGACCACCAGCACCTGCATCGGCGGCGCATCGGCCGGCAGGGCCATCGATGGGTCAAGCACGGCCTCGCTGCGCACCTGGGCAATATCGGCAAGTACGCTCTCGACGTCGATGACCTGGATCAACTCGCCCTGAAAGCGGGTAACTGCGGTCAAATACGTCGATTCGGCGCCCAATTCCGGCGGTGGATGGATATCTTCCACCGCGATGTTGACGATGCGCTCGACCCCGCTGACCAGGAAGCCCTGTACCGAACGGTTGAACTCGGTCACCACCAGATAGCCTGGCGAAGTGTCGGCTTCAGGCTCGCGTTCGGGATGGCCGATGGCCAGGCCAAGGTCCAGCACCGGAACCGAGCGGCCCCGCACATCGGCCACGCCGGCAAACTGGGTCGGCAGGCCGGGCACCTGGAACAGCGCCGGGCGGCGCAGCACTTCCTGCACCTTGAATACATTCACGCCAAAAAGCTGACGGCCGCCAAGGCGGAACAGCAGCAGGGCAAGGCGGTTATGGCCGGCCAGCCGGGTACGCTGGTCAATTCGGTTGAGCAGGTCTTGTGACATGAATGCTGTATCGGCGGCAGGTGCCGACAACTTGAGTACTTGCCGGTCCGGCAATTGGCACGGCGCTTGCAGCGACATCCATCGAACTATTCCTGACCCGGATGGCCGCCGCTGATGCGCTTACTCCTTACTATTTGTCTGCTGTTGCCATCACTGGCCTGGGCCACCGCCTTCCAGCCGGTGGAGTCGATCCGTGCCGCGGCCCTGGCCACGCTGGGGGCAGGGGAGAGCGGTGAAGCCAATCTCGATGCCAACCTGCGCCTGCCGGCATGCGCGCAGCCCCTGCAGGCCAAGGTCACCGCCAACACCACGGTGGAGGTCGCCTGTCCGCAGGCGGGCGGTTGGCGCTTGTTCGTGCCGGTCAAAGTGCGCCGTGAGCAGCAGGTACTGGTGTTGGCCCGGGGCGTGGCGGCTGGAGAAACACTGGCAGCGGCCGATATAAGCAGCGTCAAGCGCGACACGGCGCGCTTGGCCGGCGCCGTGCTGTTGAAGCCGGAGGCGGCCGTGGGCCGGGTGGCACGGCGTGCATTGAGTGCCGGTAGCCTGCTGTCGGCGACCGATCTGGTAGCGCCCCGCACCGTCCGCCGCGGCGATAATGTCGCCCTGGTGTCCCGCCGCGGCGGGGTCGAAGTGCGTATGGCGGGCAAGGCCCTGGGCGACGCCGGAGAAGGGGAGCGGGTGTCGGTCGAGAACCTGTCTTCACGCCGGGTGATGCAGGGTATCGCCACACCCGGTGGCGACGTGCTGGTCAGCCGATAAATTACTAAAGAACTGTCCGGCGCTGCCGTTATCGTTTTTGAACCGAATCAGGACTCCATCACATGAGCCAGAAAATCGACGGTGGTATTGCAGTCGCAGCGCAGTTGCGCAGTGTGGCCATCAACACCAAGGTGGCCGCCGCAGGCGACGCCAAGCCCAAGCCGGTGGAGGCAGCCGACAGCGTGCGCCTGACCGGCGAAGCGACCCAGCTGCAGGCCGTGCAGCGTGAGCTGAGCGCTGCTCCGGCCATCGACCAGGCGCGCGTGCAGGCAGTGCGCGAGTCGCTGGAGAACGGCAGCTACAAGATCAACCCGGACGCGATTGCATCGCGCATGCTGGGCCTGGACCAGCAGCTGCAGGGATGAACCTCTCCATGGGCGACCCGTTGCAGCGTCTGAGCGAAGCGCTTGACCGCGAACAGCGCGCCTTGGCTGAGCACGACGTGCCGGCCCTGGTGGCTGCCACCGGCAACAAGCTGGAAGCCCTGCGTGAGCTGGAGCGGCAGCCGCCGCTGCACGAGGCCGAACGTCTGAAGGAACTGGCCGAACGCAACCACGCCAATGGCGTACTGCTGGCGCGCCGCCGGCGCGAGGTCAATTGGGCCTTGCGCCAGCTCGGTCGCAGCGAAGCTGCACCTTCTTACGATGCCAAGGGACAGGCGCAGACCGTCCATTCGCGGCGGCCCCTGGCCGTCGCCTGATCCGTGAAAACGCGGCGCTACTGCCGCGAACGGATACACACATCCGGCTATAGTGGCGGTCCGTTCCCTCGTTGTACCGGCCGCCGTGACCCAGATCGACAGTTCCATTCTCATGCCCACGCCATCCGCCGCCACCTTGCGGGCGCTGGGTGAACGGGTCCAGCACGGCATGCTGCTATTCAACGGTAAATTCGAAGTAAGCGTCGCCAATGCCCTGGTGCGGGAGCTGTTTGGCGCGGATGTCGCCAGCAGTGCCGATCTTGGGCGTCAGCTCGAGGCCTTGCTGCCACCGTTCGCCTTGCCGCAAGCCCGCGAATCGGGCACATGGGTCGGCAGCCTGCCGATCGGCGAGCGGGTGATCACCCTGCACCTGCACCATCACAATGATGCTGGCGGTGACGCATTCCTGGCCTTGTTCCAGCACGTGGATGGCCCGGAGGACTACGAGCGGGAGCTGCAGCAGCGCCACGCCGAGCTGCGCCAGGCCTACCTGCGCTTGAATGGCACCCAGGAAAAACTGCTGCAATCGGAAAAGATGGCCTCCATCGGCCAGCTTGCCGCCGGTGTCGCGCACGAGATCAACAACCCCATCGGCTATGTGCACTCGAACCTGGGCAGCCTGCAGGAGTACCTGCGCAGCCTGTTCACGGTGATCGAGGCCTACGAGCGGGCCTTGCGCGCGCCAGACCCGAAGGCGCTGATTCCCGAGATCGACGATATCCGCGACCGTCTGGACATCGACTTCATCAGCCGCGACCTGCCGCAGTTGATGGCCGAGTCGCGCGAGGGCATCGAGCGGGTGACCCGCATCGTGCGCGACCTGAAGGACTTCTCGTATTCCGGCCGCGACGAGTCGTGGAAGCTGGTCGACCTGCATGCAGGCCTGGAATCGACCATCAACATCATCTGGAACGAGCTCAAGTACAAGGTCACGCTGGAACGCCGGTATGGCGAGCTGCCGATGATCGAGTGCCTGCCTTCGGAGCTCAACCAGGTCTATATGAACCTGCTGCTCAATGCCGGTCACGCCATTGCCGATCGCGGCAACATCGCGGTCAGTACCGGTGTCAGCGGTGATGAGGTGTGGGTCGAGTTCAAGGATGACGGCGCGGGTATTTCCCCGGAGCTGCGGCAGCGCATCTTCGACCCGTTCTTCACCACCAAACCGGTCGGCAGTGGCACCGGACTTGGGTTGTCGATCTCCTACGGCATCATCAACAAACACCACGGCCGCATCGACCTGAACAGCACCGTAGGCGAGGGCTCCTGCTTCCGCATCGTGCTGCCGATCCGCCAGCCAAAATAATCGGCCGCAGAAATCCTGGATTGTGGGAGCGGCGTAAGCCGCGAAGCTGAGGTCGCATCAGTTCTCGCGGCACTCGCAATCGCAGGATTGATTGTGGTTGCTGCTCAGATACGGGCGATTGTCTGGATCTGTAGGAGCGGCGTAAGCCGCGAAGCTGACGTCGCGTCAGTCCTCGCGGAATCTGCAATCACGCAATCGCTTTGGCTTTTGCTGGGAGGCATGGGTAATTGCACTGGATGCATGCCCATCTGTACATCAGTGGCTTCGCGGCTTACGCCGCTCCTACAAAAGATCAACAGCCCCCGGACTCCTACGAGGCCCCGACGCCCTGCTTCTCATCATGGGTGCGGAACGCCTGGCGTATATGCTCGCGCAGATCGTCGTCGTTCCATGGCTTGGTCAGGAAGCGATAGATCGCGCCGCGGTTGATTGCGTCGGTGACGGTATTGAGATCGGTATAGCCGGACAGCACCAGCCGGATCGTATCCGGGTACAGCATCTTCACCCGGCCCAGGAATTCGGTGCCACTCATGTCACTCATGCGCTGATCGGACAGGATCACCTGCACGTCGTTGATTGCCAGCAGGTCGAAGGCATCGCGAACATTGCCAGCGGCAAGAATCCGGTAACCGTCGCGTCGGAACAGACGAACCAGCGAGCGCAGCACGTTTTCCTCGTCGTCCAGCAGCAGCAGGGTGCGATCGGGCCGGGTTTCAGCAAACGCTTCCGGCCGCAGGTAGCGACGGCGCAAGGTCATGCCGGCCGCATCGGCCGACATCGGCTCGCCGAACAGATAGCCCTGGAACACATCGCAGTCGTTGCGACGCAGGAAGCCGAGCTGGGCCTGCGACTCAACGCCATTGGCGATCACCGTCATGCCCAGCTGGTGGCCCATGGCGATGATGGCGCGGCTGATCGCCGCTTCTCGATTGGCCGCGGGCGCGCTCTTGATGAAGCTGCGGTCGATCTTGAGCTTGTCCACCGGGTAGCGGACCAGCGCGCTGAGACTGGAGTCGCCAGTGCCGAAATTATCCAGGCACAGGCTGATGCCTTCGTTGCGCAGGTTGGCCAGGGTTTCGTGGACGAAGTTGACGTTGTTGGTCAGCGCGCTCTCGTTGATCTCCAGGGTCAGCATGCGTGCCGGCACGCCAATCGACTGCAGCATCGCCATGACTTCGGTGAAGAAGTTCGGGCGCAGCAACTGCAGGGTCGAGACATTGACCGCCACATTGAAATCTTCGAAGCCCTGGTCGCGCCAGGTCTTGGCCTGGCGCAGGGTCATTTCCAGAACCCAGGCGCCGATCTGCACGATGATGCCGAGCCGCTCGGCAGTGCGCATGAAGCGCTCCGGCACCAGCATGCCCAGCGTTGGCGATTGCCAGCGCAGCAGCGCTTCCATGCCCATGACATGGCCGTCGCGGGCGCTTACCAGCGGCTGGTAACGCAGGCGCAATTCGCCATTGTCGATGGCATCCACCAGTTGGCGCGAGATGATGCTCTCGCTGTGGGCACTGCTGGGCTTGTGCAGCACATGTACATGAACCGCGTTGCCGCCTTCGCGGCCGGCCTGATGCAGGGCATCCTCGGCCAGATCCAGCACGCCAGTGGCTGTGTTGGAGTGTTCCGGGCACAGACCGACGCCGATCTTGGCGGTCAGGAACAGCGTATACGGCAGCACCGATAGCGGCAGTTCGATCTGCTGGCGGATCTGTTCGGCGAAATCTTCCGGAGTCGGTGTCTGGCTGGTGCGCGGCACCGCGATCAGGAACTCGTCACTGCCGTGCCGCCACAGCCGCCCGCGGTCACCGATGAACGTACGCAGGCGGTCGGCGATCAGCACCAAGGCCTGGTCGCCGACTTCGGCGCTCATGTTTTCATTGACCGAGGCAAAGTGATCAATGTCCAGATGCAGCAGCATCAAGGAGGTGCCGCTGCGGTTGGCGGCCTCCACCAGCACTGCCAGTTCCGGATTGCCGGCTCCAAGCCGCGCAGGGCGCGCATCGACGCGGTCACCGGAAGAAGAGGGGCTGGCATTCCACATCGGGCGGTGTCCTTGAGGTGTCACTGTGCGGCTGCCGCGTAGGGCAGCCGCAGGTCGATCCGGGTGCCTGCACCCGGCGCGGTTTCAATATGCAGGCTGCCGCCGGCACTCTGCGCACGTTCACGCATCACGATCATGCCAAGCCCGCGCGGACCGGCGGGATCAAAGCCTTCGCCGTCATCGATGACCTGCAGGTGCAGCTTGCCTTCGTTGCTGTCGCGTAGCGACAGCGAAACCTGGCTGGCGCAGGCGTGGCGCAGCGCGTTGGTCAGGCTTTCCTGGGCAATGCGGAAGCAGGCCTGCTCCACCTCGTTGCTGGGCCGGCGCGGCAGCGCATCGACGTCCAGCAGCAGCTCCACGTCGGTGGAGCGGAACAGCAGCCCGGCTTGCCAGCGCAGGGCGGCCTCCAGCCCCAACGCATCCAGTTGCGGCGGGCGCAGCAGCATCGAAAGATTACGCAGTTTGATCACCGTGGTATCGGCCAATTCGATGATCTGGTCGATATCGTCCTGCCGCCGCGGTGTGTCTTCTTCATCGCGGGCGGCACAGGCTGCCAGCTTCATCGCGGTAATCGCCTGGCCGATATCGTCGTGCAGGTCGCGCGAGATTGACCTGCGCTCGTCTTCCTGCAGGGAAAACAGGCGACCGGCCATGGCCTGCAGCTCGCTATTGCTGGCAGCCAGGGCGGCGCGGCCGTGTTCCAGTTCGCTCAGGTCACGGATGACGAACAACTGGCAGTCACGGCCGGCATGGCGCAGTTGCTGGGTGATCATCACCGCATGGAACGGTTCGCCGCCGATGCGGCACAACTGCACCGGCAGTTCACCGTTCTGCGAGCGCGGCATATGCGCCTCCAAACTGGCCAACAATTGCGTAGCGCTGTCGGTGTGGCCTACAGCGATGCCCAGGATGCTGCTGGCGGCAGGGTTGGCATAGATGGCGGCATCGCCGTCGGCGATCAACACGCCATCTGGCAACAGAGCTGCCAGTTGCACGAATTCTGTCGGCAAACGGTTATTTGCTCGCGTCGCCCGAAGTAGTGAATTGAGTCGCCAGCCAAGCACCAGCAACGACAAGCAAAGTATCAGTGCGATCATCGTCACACTTTTTAACTGCCAGCTGGCGGAGCTTGCGCCGGCCAGCAGCAGGATGACGATGGAAACAGCCAGCAAAACAGCGAAACCAAGCAGCCAGAAAGTGCAGGTACGCCCCGACGTGAGCGGCGCAGGCACAGGCAAAGAGACAGCGGGGGCCGGATCGGCTTCCATCATTGGCGGGGTTTCGGACTAGCGTCGGCGCCATCTTAGCGGCTTGTGCACATGGCGGGCGACGAAGTGCTCAATTCTGCCGACTTGGTGCCGTTATCGATTGAGTCCCCGGTTTGTCGGGCATGGAGATAGAGCGCGTGGATCGCGGCGTCATAGCTAGCCTGCTTCGTCACCCGTTGAATGCAGCCGTCGTGCTGCTGGATACGGATGGGCAGCCTTTGGCTGCCAATGGCATGGCCAGGGAGCTGGGCCTGCCCGAACGTCTGTCACGTTATTGCCAGCAACTGGCCGGTGCCCGCCAGCAACTTGCCCAGCAGGGCATGGTCGCCTGTCCCTTGCCTGGTGACGGGCAACGGCTTGAGGGCTGGTTGAGTGCCGTGCAATCGCCTGCGGCAGCGCCACTGGGTTATCTCTATTCGGTGGCAAACGATACCGAGTCGCGCAATGCGCGTTGGGTCAGTGCGATGGAATCAGCCGGCCACAGTCTTTGGGACTGGGACATCATTGCCGACACGATCACCCGCACGGCGCAGGCCCATGAGGCCTCTTCCATACCATCTGGTACGGGCTTGTTGGACGAGGTCCATCCCGAAGACCAGCTGCTGCTGCGGCAGGCGATCGCTGCTCATCTGCACGATCCGCAGGTGCCGTTTGCCTGCCAGTTTCGCTTGCGACAGGCTGACGGCAGCTGGCATTGGGTGCTGGATCGTGGCCAGGTGATCACCCGCGCGGGCGATGGCCAGCCGCTGCGGATGGTGGGTACCTATACCGACATCCAGCAACAGAAATCGCTGGAGGACGAGCTGCGCTCGCAGCAGGCGCTGTTGCGCCGCGCCCAGCGCGTTGCCGGCATGGGCAGCTGGGTGTGGGAGCCGCAACGCGGCCGCGTGCAATGGTCCGACGAGTTTTCCGCGGCCATCGGCTGGGGCACTGCGGCATTGCCCAGCGGTCGGCAGTGGCTGCGCAACCTGAGCAACGATGCGCGCAGGCATCTTTTCGCCAGCTGGCGACGTCTGCTTGACGATGCCGCTGGCGGCAGCTTTGACCTGACCTGGGGCCGGGACCCGGTTACCCAGCAGCAGCTGCGGATCTGGGTGGAGCTTGATTACGACGGCGCCGGCGCTTTGCACCGGGTGCTGGGGCAGGTGCAGAACATCAGCAACCAACGCCGCACCGATGCGTTGATCCGCTGGCGCACCGAGCTGCTCAACCGCGTGTCGGCGCTCGGCCGCATCGGTGGTTGCGAGATTGAAGTGGATACCCGCGCCATGCAGTGGACCGAGGAGTGCTACCGCATCCACGGTCTGCGCAAAGCGCCGGTCACGCTTGACCAGGCGCTGGATCTCTACACCCCCGATTCCCGCGACGGTTTCGAGGCCGCGCTGCTGCGCATCGCCGAGGGCGGGCTGCCCGAGCAGCTCGACCTGTGTTTCTACCGTCCCTCGGGGCAGCGGGTATGGGTGCAGGTGCTGATCGAGCTGGATCAGCGCGAAGGCCTGCCGGAGCGCTATGTGGTGCTGTTCCGCGACATCACCCGCGAACGTGACGCCGACGAGCGGCTTGAGCTGCTGGCACACTACGATTTGCTGACCGGCCTGCCCAACCGCATGTTGCTGCGGGAGCAGGGCTCGGAGGCAATCATCGAGGCCCGTGAACGCGGCGCCATCCTGGCGATGCTGTTCATTGATCTGGATGGGTTCAAGACCATCAATGACACCTTCGGCCATGCCACCGGTGACATGCTGTTGAAAGCAGCAGCCGCGCGCCTGCACCAGAACCTGCGCAATGCTGATCTGTTCGCCCGTTTCAACGGCGACGAGTTCATCGTCATCCTGCGCAATCTGGTGGAGGCCGAAGACGCAGGCCATGTGGCACGCAAGCTGATTGCCTCGTTGGCTGAGCCGCTGTACCGCGAGGATGCGACCCTGAAGGTGGGTGCCAGCGTTGGCATCGCGCTGCTGGACGAAGGCCGCAATGACTTCGACAGCCTGCTGCGCGCTGCGGATGCGGCGATGCATGCAGCCAAGGAGGCCGGGCGCAATACCTACCAGTACTACAGCCAGGATGCGCTGGCGCGCACCCAGCGCCGGATCGAGATCGAGCACGCCTTGCACGGTGCGGTCGAACGCGACGAGTTCAGCCTGGTCTACCAGCCGCTGGTGCATGCCAATGGCGATCCAACCCCGTCGATCGAGGCCTTGCTACGCTGGAACAGTCCGCGTGTTGGCGCCTGCAGTCCGGCCGAATTCATTCCCATCGCCGAGAAGTGCGGTGAGATCATCCACATCGGTGATTGGGTGTTGCAGGAGGTTTGCCGCCAAGCAGTTGTCTGGCAACAGGCGGGCCTGCAGTTTGATCGTGTGGCGGTGAATGTGTCGGCGCTGCAGCTGCGTGATCGCGGTTTTGCCGAACGGGTTGTGGCGATCTGCCAGCAGTCCGGTTGGCCAGCGCAGCGGCTGGAGTTGGAGCTGACCGAGTCCGCCCTGATCCGCGATACCGATGCGTTGCGGCAGTGCTTCGATGTCTTCGAGGAGCACGGTATTCCGCTGGCAGTGGATGACTTCGGTACAGGCTTCTCCAACCTGCATTACCTCAACCGGTTCCCGGTGCAGCGGCTGAAGATCGACCGCAGCTTCGTGCAGGGCATGCTCCACGATGCAGGTACCGCAGAAGTCACTCAGGCCATCGTGCACCTCGGCCACGCATTGGGCATGCGGGTGGTGGCTGAAGGCGTCGAGACGCCGGCCGAAGCGGCGATGTTGAAGCAGCAGGGTTGCGACGAGCTGCAGGGCTATCTGTACTCGCGTCCTTTGCGGCCGCGCGAGATGGTGCAGTGGTTGCGCAGTGGCCCGGCTGAACTGCTGGAGCCGCCGCAGGTCGCATCGAGCAACAGCATCAGCGCGACGCACTGAGTTCCGGAAACAACATGGAGCCCGGCTACGGAACAGGTAGCCGGGCTTTTTGGTGCGCGCGAGTATCGACGGCTGTGGTGCCAGGCACGGCTTGTACGTGATGTTCCGTGCAGCTTTCAGCGCTGCTGGGTCGCCCGCAACGTGATGTAGCCCTGGTAAGCGCAGCGCACCCGGGAGCTCGAACTGTGTTGGCCATGCCTGGGCTTCGCCATGGGCCCCGGGTGCGCTGCGCTTACCCGGGCTACGGAATAGCGTAGCTGGCCAGGTCGGCGGTGCTCAGGGAGCGGCGTAGGGCGTAGCCACAAGCTCGAAGGCGAGTTCGCGGTTCGTGTTGCAGCTGGAGCTGTCCCGACGCCTGCGTGCGTGCACGGCAGCCATGAACAGCAGGCGCAGAGACATAGCCCGGGCAAATAAAGCGCACCCGGGCTAGGGACTAGCGTTTCAAGGAACCGAAAGATCCCAATCGATGCAGGTTGCCAGCCAGTCGTTGCCTTCTTTGGAACCCGGGCTCTGCGCTTGATCACGCTTCGCCCGCAGCTCAAGGAGCTCTTGTTCGGCGCCTTGCTCAAGCCGTGCGAGTTGCTCGCGTCTGCGCAGTGAGATGTTGCTGGTGGCAGCGGAATCTGACATTGCGTCACCTGCCTGTGTTGCTGGCTCGGCGTTGCTGTTGGCGGTAGCGCGGGGCAGGAGCATGTATCAGTACGGTCGAAGCCACAGCAAAGCCCCGACCAGTGGCCGGGGCTCGGATGCAAGGCGGGTGCGGTACGAACTCAGAACAACTCCACCGTGCCGGCGCCCATGCTCTGCTGCGACACCGGCTTGTGCGGCGGGCGTTCCCACTCGACACGCAGCTCACGCAGGCGGCTGCCAGTGCGCTGCAGTGCATTGACCATTTCGCCGTCGAACACGCCACCATTGCGGTGCAGCAGTTCCTGCAGGGCAACCGCTTCACGGTTGATCGCGCCAAGGCGGTCGAGGTGCGTATGCACGCCACCCAGCGCCTGGGTAGCGATGTCCTCGAACTGCAGGGCGCGCACCGCTTCGGCGACACTGCCGTCGATGGCGCGGCCGCATTCGGAGATCTCGCGCATGCCGTCGCCGAGCGAGGCATTGATGGCGGCCACACTGTCCAGCATCGAGGCGGCTTCGTGGCGAGCCTCACGCGAGCGGTCCATGTCGCGCGATGCCATGTGGGTGACGGTTTCGCGCACCTTGGCAATGGCGTCCTTGGAGCTGTGCGCCAGCTTGCGGATCTGCTCGTTGAACGTGGTGGAACGCTCGGAGAGGTTGCGTACCTCGTCGGCTACCACTGCAAAACCACGACCAGCTTCGCCAGCTCGGGCTGCTTCGATGGCTGCATTCAGGGCCAGCAGATTGGTCTGGTCGGCAATCGACTTGACGTCTTCAAGCAGCGCAAAGATGCCATCCAGGTGCTGCGCCATCTGGTCGATGTGCTGCACGGTGTTGCTGCTCTGGCCGCTGACCTGCTCCAGTGCTTCCACCAGCTGTTCCATCTGGTGGCTGGCGTTCTGGGCGAAACGGGCGACATCGACACCGCCGCCGCCTTCGTCACCGGCGCGATCGACGATGCGTGCCAATGCCTGGCTCTGCTGGCGCGACTTGCGGCTCATCGCGTCGAAGCTGCCACCGAGGCCACCGACAGCCTGCCGGATCAGCTCACGGGCGCGTTCGATCTCGCTGCGCGAGCCATCGATCTCGTTGCTGACAAAGCTGCGCAGCTCATTGAGCAGGTGGTCCTGCTCCTTCAGCACCTTGGCGTGTTCAGGCGAGCGCTGGGCTTGCGTATGCACGCTCCACCAGGCAAATACCAGCCAGCTCAGCACCATGGTGGTCAGGATCGCCCACAGCGCTGCCGAAGGCCAGGACAGGGCAGCAGCGACCACGACCAGAAGGGTGAGGACCAACGGGGCTGCCAAACGGATTGCAATACGTGAATACATGGACGTTCTCGGGAGAGTCACGAATGCAGTATCGGCAGTAGGCGGGGTGTCTTTAGCCCACTGACGTGAATCCCGAGAGGTTTTGCAGTGCCGGCCCGCAAGCGCGTTGGCTGCGGGCCGGCATGATTCAGCGCAGGCGGCGCTCGATGGCTTCGAGCATGGCCTTGCGCGAGAACAGGAAATCCCAGTACGCGCCGCCCAGCTGGCGCCAGAGCACGGCCGAACGCACGGCGGCCAGCAGCAGCGCCCGGATCTCCGACACCACCATCGCCTGGCCGAGGTAGTGCGGGTTGCCTTGCACCATGATCTTGGGCTTGAGCTGGCTGATGGTCTCCGCGTACAGCGCGCCCATCGCGCTGAGCACATCGGGGTGGGAGCTGTCGCCGCGTTCCTGGGCAATGGCGGCTGCACGCTGGATACCGGCTTCGACTTTGTCGATCGTGGCACCTTCACGCACGAAACGGCGCTCCAGCTGCATCACCGAAAGCGCCAGTCGCGGCAACAGGTCATCCTTGCCCTGGTTGCGGAAGTAGTCGCGCAACAGGCGCAGGCCGGCTTCAACCTGGGTGGCGCTGCCATAGACGGCAGCCGGCGAGGTGGCATCAATCCGCAACACACTGTCCATCGCGGTGCGCACGATGGCGCTCTCCGAGTGGCCGGTTTCTGCGATGCGGCGGACCTGCTGCAGGGCCTGGGCAATGCCGGCCAAGGCAAGTACGCGGTCATCGATGGAAAAAGTCATGGTCATCTCTCAAAGGGAAACAGGGCCGGCCAGGCGGCGCTCCAAAGGTGCATCGGTGGCAGCGATCACCGCGCCACCCAGGCATTCCATGCCGTCGTACAGGACCAGTGATTGGCCTGGGGTGACGGCGCGTTGCGGGCGTGCGAAGTGCACGTCCAGCGTACCGTCATCACGCACCTTCACGGTGCAGGCTTCGTCTGGCTGGCGGTAACGGGTCTGCGCGGTGCATTCGAACGCACGGGCTGGCGGGGCACCTGCAATCCAGTGCATGGCCTCGCTGCGCAGCCAGTTGGACTGCAGCCAAGGGCTGTCGTGGCCTTGGTCAACGTAGAGGATGTTGCGTGCCACATCTTTGCCGACCACGAACCAGGGCGCGGCCGGGCGGCCACGGACGCCGCCGATGTTCAGGCCTTCGCGCTGGCCCAGGGTGAAATAGAACACGCCCGGGTGGCGGGCGATCACCTGGCCCTCGGGATCGTGGATCTCACCTTCGCGGGCCGGCAGGTACTGGCCGAGGAACTCGCGGAAATCACGCTCGCCGATGAAGCAGATGCCGGTGGAGTCCTTCTTGGCGTGGGTTGGCAGGCCGGCCTCGCGGGCGATGCGGCGCAGCGCGCTCTTCTCCATGTGGCCGATCGGGAACAGGGTTGCCGCCAGCTGGGTCTGGCCCAGCTGGTGCAGGAAATAGCTCTGGTCCTTGCCGCGGTCAGCGCCGCGCAGCAGGCGCCAACGCCCGCCGGCGTGGTCCACCTGGGCGTAGTGGCCGGTGGCGATGCGCTCGGCGCCCAGCTCGCGGGCAGCATCGAGGAAATGCTTGAACTTGACCTCGCGGTTGCACAGCACGTCCGGGTTGGGGGTGCGGCCAGCCGCGTACTCGGCCAGGAAGTGCTCGAACACGCCCTGCCAGTATTCGTTGGAGAAGTCGCGGAAATGGAACGGGATGTCCAGCCGACCGCAGACTGCCACCGCGTCGCGGCGGTCATCTTCGGCGCGGCAATGGCCGCTGCCGTCGTCGGCCCAGTTCTGCATGAACAGGCCAGCGACATCCAGCCCCTGTTGGACCAGGGCAAGCGCTGCCACCGACGAGTCAACGCCGCCGGAAACGCCGACCACGATTTTGGGAGTGCTCATGGTGCCACCTGCCGCAGGATCGACAGCGGGTAACGCTGGCCGGCCAGCCAATCGGAAACCGTATGCCAGACCAGCGGACTGCGCAGCCGTGCCATGTCTGCCTGCAAGGCCACCGGGCTGAGCCACAGCGCCTGCACGATGCCCGCATCGAGCGGCTGCTCGGGGTGGTGGCGCACGGGCTCGGCGGCAAAGGCGAAGCGCAGGAACGGCGTGCCATCGCCTGCCGTCCACTGGTAGCTGCCGATGAAGCCGGTCAGGCGCACGTCCCAGCCGGTTTCTTCGCGGGTTTCTCGCACTGCCGCCTCAAGCAGGCTTTCGCCAGGCTCGAGGTGGCCAGCCGGCTGGTTCAACACCCGCCGGCCGGCCTTTTCTTCTTCCACCAGCAGCAGTTGCCCTGCGCGGGAGACCACGGTGGCCACGGTCACATGTGGCGCCCATCGCTGGGACTGCAAAGCATTCACGCTCAGTACTCGTCCTTGGACGTCATTTCCAGCTCGATCGCATCGGCGCTCTTGGCAGCCGCGTCGATGGCATCGGAGATCACTTCCGAGCTGGCATCGGCGTCCACCTTGACCACGAACATGGCCACATCACCCTGCTTCACCCAGCCGCCGAGCTTGGAGTCGTTGGAGTCTTCCAGCAGACGGTTGGCGATCAGCGCCGAGAACTGCGGGCCCTCGGACTTGTAGCCCGGCGACCAGATCTCACGGACGTGATGGCTGCCATAGGTCTCAACAGTGGAGCGCACGAACACCAGCTGGGTACGGTCGTCGTCCATCTCAAAGACCAGCTGGTAGTCGCCGTCGCTGTCCACCTCGTACTTGTACTTGAGGGTGTCCAGCACGCGACCGACGGCGCGGTCCGGCTCGCCGGCGAACGCGCTACCGGAAGCGGCGGCGGCCAGGGCCAGCAAAGCGATGCTGAGTACAGACTTCTTCATTTTTTCCCCAATGGAATGGATGGTTAGCCTGCAAATTGTGCGGGGGCAGGGGGGGCTGCGTCCAATGGTCAGGGGCTGGCCATGCAGACCGGCTATAATTGCAGCATGTCCCAGAAGACCCAACACGATAGCGAGCATGGCCTGCTGGTTGCCCCTGGCAAGCCGGAGGTGGCGCCGCCGCCTCAGTACCAGGTGATGCTGCTCAATGACGACTACACCCCGATGGACTTCGTGGTGACGGTCCTGCAGAGCTTTTTCTCCATGGACATGGACAAGGCCACCCAGGTGATGCTGCACGTCCATACCCGCGGGCGCGGCATCTGCGGCGTGTATACCCGCGAGGTTGCCGAGACCAAGGTGGCACAGGTCAATGAGTTCTCGCGCATGAACCAGCATCCCTTGATGTGCACGATGGAGCGGGCCTGAGCCTTGGTCCCCGGGTGCTTGCGCGCCAGCCCATCTGTCCGGACTTCCCTGACTTGGCCACCCACGCCTGATCTGCGGTAAAACAGGCGTGGTGGCTTGCATGCAATGCGCTGGAAGTAGAACGATTCGTCCCGCCGATTGTGTTCTGAGCGGTGTGCCGCAGGGCTTTTCTGCAGTAAAACTGAATGCAGGATTCACAGGTACAGCGGTTTTATGGGCATTGCTGACACGGCGTCTACATCATCGTAGTTAGGGTGCTGGAAAAATCGTTGCCAGGCCGCATATTGTCTCCAACCGCAACCGGAGTGCCCTATGTTCAGTAAAGACCTCGAGCAGACCATTGGTCAGTGCTACAAGCGCGCCCGAGAGGCCCGTCATGAGTACATGACGGTTGAACATCTATTGCTGGCCTTGTTGGAGAACGCATCGGCGCAGGCCGTTCTGAAGGCATGTGGTGCGGATCTGGAGCGCTTGGGCCGCGAGCTCGACAAGGCGATCAATGCCTCGGTGTCGCTGCTGGCCGAAGACGACGGCCGCGACACGCAGCCCACGCTGGGCTTCCAGCGGGTGTTGCAGCGTGCCGTGTACCACGTGCAGTCCTCAGGCAAGAAGGAAGTCACCGGCGCCAATGTGCTGGTGGCGATCTTCGGCGAAAAGGAATCGCACGCGGTCTACTACCTCAATCAGCAGGATGTGACCCGGCTGGACGTGGTCAACTATCTGTCCCACGGCGTGGGCAAGACCGGTGATGATCCCGAGATGTCCTCGCCGCTGGAAGGTGAGGGCAGGGCAGAAGGTGCCGATGGCGAGGGCAAGGGTGATTCGCTGGCCGAGTTCGCCAGCAACCTCAATGACATGGCCAAGGCAGGGCGGATCGATCCGTTGGTGGGTCGCCGCGATGAGATCGAGCGCACCATCCAGGTTCTGTGCCGCCGCCGCAAGAACAATCCGCTGTACGTGGGCGAGGCCGGGGTCGGCAAGACTGCCATCGCCGAAGGTCTGGCCAAGCGCATCGTCGATGGCGAGGTGCCGGATGTGCTCGCCGATGCAGTGATCTATTCCCTGGATCTGGGCGCGCTGGTGGCCGGCACCAAATACCGTGGTGATTTCGAGAAGCGCCTGAAAGGGGTGATCACCGCATTGAAGAAAATTCCCAACTCGGTGCTGTTCATCGACGAGATCCACACCATCATCGGTGCTGGTTCGGCGTCGGGCGGCACCATGGATGCGTCCAACCTGATCAAGCCGGCGCTGGCATCGGGCGAGTTGCGTTGCATAGGCTCGACCACGTTCCAGGAATACCGCGGCATCTTCGAGAAAGATCGTGCCCTGGCACGGCGCTTCCAGAAAATCGATATCGTCGAGCCGACCATTGGCGAGACCTACGAGATCCTCAAGGGCCTGCGGCCGAAGTACGAGGCGCACCACGGCGTGACCTACGCTGACGATGCCTTGCAGGCGGCGGTGGACCTGTCGGTCAAGCACATCGCAGATCGGCTGCTGCCGGACAAGGCCATTGACGTGATCGATGAGGCCGGCGCGCGCCAGCGCCTGCTGCCGGAAGGGCAGCGCAAGGACCGCATCGACATCGAGGAGATCGAAACCATCGTTGCGAAGATGGCGCGGATCCCGGCCAAGCAGGTCACCGCCAGTGATAAGGATGTGCTGCAGCACCTGGAGCGCAACCTGAAGATGGTGATCTTCGGCCAGGATCAGGGCATTGAGTCGTTGGCCTCGGCGATCAAACTGTCGCGCTCTGGCCTGGCCAGCCCCGACAAGCCGATCGGCAACTTCCTGTTTGCCGGCCCCACCGGTGTCGGCAAGACCGAGGTGACCCGTCAGTTGGCGCTACAGTTGGGCATCGAGCTGGTGCGTTTTGACATGTCCGAGTACATGGAGCCGCACTCGATCAGTCGCCTGATCGGTGCGCCTCCGGGCTACGTCGGCTTCGACCAGGGCGGTTTGTTGACCGAGAAGATCGTCAAAACCCCCCACTGCGTGCTGTTGCTCGACGAGGTGGAGAAGGCGCATCCGGACATCTTCAACATCCTGTTGCAGGTCATGGATCGCGGCGTGCTCACCGACACCAACGGCCGCGAAGCCAATTTCAAGAACGTGATCCTGGTGATGACCACCAATGCCGGTGCCACCCAGGCGGCGCGTCGCTCGATCGGCTTCTTGAAACAGGATCATGCAACCGATGCGATGGAAGTCATCCGCAAGAGCTTCACCCCGGAGTTCCGCAACCGCTTGGATGCGGTGGTGCAGTTCCAGCCACTGGGTTTCAGCCACATCCTGCGGGTGGTGGACAAGTTCCTGATCGAGCTGGAGATGCTGCTGCAGGACAAGCATGTGTCGTTGTCGGCCACGCCGGTGGCGCGCGAATGGCTGGCCCAGCATGGTTTCGACGCGGACATGGGTGCGCGTCCGATGCACAGGCTGATCCAGGACAAGGTCAAGCGCCCGCTGGCCGACGAACTGCTGTTCGGCAAACTGGTCAATGGTGGCAAGGTCAGCATCGACGTCCGCGAGGGCGAACTGGTGGTCGACACCGAGTCCGAGCCGGAGCATCTGTTGCCGGCAACGGTGTAAGCCTGCATTTGTAGGAGCGGCGTAAGCCGCGAAGCTGGTATTGCTTCAGCACAAACAACCCCCGCATCCACTGATGCGGGGGTTTTTGTTTTTGTCTGTGTTTTTGCTCTGCGCCCTCCCTTGCGCCGAAGGCGTAGGGGAGGGTTGGGGAGGGGTGCGTTGTTACTTCTGCAATGCCGGTAACGCCCCTGCCGAGCATGGCTCGGCACTACTTGAAAATCTTCGGCCACGCGAAAAAGCCAGCGCGCAGGCTGGCTTCTTGCTAACGCACTGCTTACCGCATTACTTCATGCGGTAGGTGATACGACCCTTGGTCAGGTCGTACGGCGTCATCTCAACCTTGACGCGGTCGCCGGTCAGGATGCGGATGTAGTTCTTGCGCATGCGGCCGGAGATGTGGGCGATGATTTCATGCCCATTTTCCAAGCGAACACGGAAAGTGGTGTTCGGCAACGTCTCGCTGACGGTGCCTTCGAACTCGATGGAGTCGTCTTTCGACATGTAGTCCTGTGCGGTTCTGCGGACGGCCATTGGGCCTAAGGGCGGGCATTTTACGCTGTCGCGCGCCGGGATGCAAAGTTTGCGTTAAGTAGCTGTATTCAGGCCAGTGCGAAGGCCGCCAGCTCGCCGAATCTGCGCGTCCAGCTGCCAGCTTCCGCCGGCCGCTGCACCAGTTCGCGCGTGGTTTCCAGGAACGCTGCGCGCGGCAGGTGCTCAGCGCCCATCCGCAACAGGTGCGGGTTCTCCACCTGGGCATCCATCAGCGGCCACCCCCACTGAGCCAAGGTGGTGGCCAGGGCAGCGAGCGCAACTTTCGAGCCGCCGCTGCGGGCGCTGAACATGCTTTCGCCGAAAAACATCTCGCCGATTGTCACGCCGTAGATCCCGCCAACCAGCGCCTCGCCTTCAAACACTTCCACCGAGTGTGCGTAGCCGAGCTTGTGCAGCTCAACGTAGGCCGCATGCATCTGGTCAGTGATCCAGGTGCCATCCTGGCCTGGCCGCGGTGCTGACGCACAGGCTTGCATGACCTCGGCGAACGCGGTGTCGGCGCGGACCTTCCAGGCGCTGTTGCGCAACCCGCGGCGGAAACGCGAGGACAGATGTACCTGGTCGGTGCGGAACACCATGCGCGGATCAGGTGACCACCACAGCAGCGGCTGGCCTTCCGAGAACCACGGGAAGATACCGCCGGAATAAGCGTTCAGCAGGCGCACCGGGCTCAGGTCGCCGCCGACGGCAAGCAAGCCGTCGGGGTCCCGCAAGGCCAGCTCGGCGGGCGGGAACGGGGCATCACTGGGGGTATCCAGCAGGAACGGGCCTTTGTTGCTCATTGCGGTGAATCTTCCTGCTTGAAAGGCGAATGGCGCAGCAGATCGGCGGCATAGGCAGCGACATCCTCGCGTTCCCGGTCGCACCAATCGCGCGCGGCTTCGCGGAATTGCGGGTGCGCCAGCCAATGATGGCTGCGAACCTGGGTGGGCAGAAAGCCGCGCGCCAGCTTGTGCTCGCCCTGCGCGCCGGGTTCGAAGCGCTGCAGGCCCTCGCGCAGGCAGTACTCGATGCCTTGGTAATAGCAGGTTTCAAAATGCAGGCCGGGCAGGGTGGCGCCACCCCAGTAGCGCCCGTACAGCGTGTCGCTGCCGCGCAGGCACAGCGCGCCGGCAATCGGCTCGTCATCCTGCATCGCCAGGAACACCACCAGCTGCCGCGGCAGCTGCGCAGCCATGTGGCGCAGGAAGGCCAGGGTCAGCGCCGGCGCATTGCCGTACTCGGCAAAGGTCTGCAGGTAGAAACCATGCATGGCGCGCAGTTCGTCGGCGCTGGCTTCGTCACCATGGCGCACGACGAAGCGGATACCTGCGCGGGCTACCTTGGCGCGCTCCTGGCGGATGTTCTTGCGGCGCTTGTGATCCATCGCGGCCAGGAAGTCATCGAAGGTCCCCCAGCCTGGCTGGCGCTGCCATTGGAACTGCACGTCATCACGGCGCAGCCACTGTGCGCCGAACAGCGGACTCTCGTTGGCGGGGTGGAAGTTGATGTGCGCCGACGACAGGTCGTTGTCCTGCACATGGCCGACGATGGCCTGGATCAGTGCCTGCCTATCAGCTTCGCTGCGGGCGAGCAGGCGTGGTCCGGTGACCGGCGAATAGGGCACGCCGCCCAGCCATTTCGGGAAGTACTCCAAGCCATGGCGCGCATATGCGTTGGCCCAGGCGTGGTCGAATACGAATTCGCCGTGCGAGTTGTGCTTCAGATAGCCAGGTGCGGCGGCGACGAGTTCATCATCGCGCCACAGGCTCAGGTGCTGGGCCTGCCAACCCCATTCCGGGCGCAGGCAGCCATGCTGTTCCAGCCCGCTGAGAAAGGCGTGGCTGATGAAGGGGTTGCTGCCGTCGTGCAGGGCATCCCAGGTGAGCGCAGTGATGTCCTGCAGATTGGAAAGGACTCGGAGTTGCCTCATCACTGGAGCCTATCGCATCTGCTTGGCATCGTTCACTCGGGCGCAGTGCTGGTGGAGGGTATTGCGGCTCCCCAGCGGATAGTGCGAACTTCATCTTTGATCGCCGCTACATCGCAATTCCAGATGGGTTCCGGCAGTTGCTGCACTCGATCATTTGCAAGCGTCGCAACACGTTGTACGTCGCGAGCTTGTTCAGTAGCCGCTGTCACGCTGTTGTTGCAGAAGCGATACGTCACGGCAGGCTGAGGGACGGCGGCCAATTGCCGAGGCGAGCGTGTGTAATACGACTGGACAGCAGCACTGATGACGGCGTTGGCGGCGATCTCCTGCATGGCGAAAAGCCCAATGCCGACGCTGTCCAGTGACGAGGTGTCGAGCGTCTTGCCTGGCAACTGCCGAAAATATGCTGCTGCGGCACTGCCTCCGCCTTCCACTTCCTTCAAAAGCGTCAGTGTCATCAACTGCTCGATGGCGGTACTTTTCCCCGCTGCCGAATCATCCCGCAGCCATGTCAACGCTAGTTGCCGGCGCTCAGGAGCCATTGGCACGCCGGCGACGAGGCAGCCGGTAAGGGCTGGCGAAAGCGTCTCCCTGCTTTTGCCATCACCGGCAATGGCGGAAGCCAGCATCTGGTCGATAGCCTTGCGCAGATTCTGATCCGCGGACTGCTGTACAAGCTGCAGTGTTTTCAGCGAGCGCTCGCCGCCGCCAAGATAGCCCAGAGCAGGTGCCTGATTCACCAGTTCCGCAACCATGTCCTGTGACAGGCACAGGTTGCGGACCATCGGGTTGAGGTCAGAAGGGGCCAGTGGCGGCGGAACTGCTTCCGCCGCCGAGACTGCATTTGACCCAGCCATGGACGCCGCGATCAACACAAGGCGATACATTCAACAATCCTTGTCAGTTCACCATCAGGCGCTCAGGCGCCCTTTTCGTCCAGGAAGCGCTCGGCGTCCAGTGCGGCCATGCAGCCGAAGCCGGCCGAGGTAATGGCCTGGCGGTAGTGCTGGTCGGCAACGTCGCCAGCGGCAAACACGCCTTCGACCGAGGTCATGGTGGCGTTGCCGCCCAGGCCGGAACGGATTTCCAGGTAGCCGTTGTTCATCGCCAGCTGGCCGGTGAACAGCTCGGTGTTGGGCTGGTGGCCGATGGCGACGAAGAAGCCATGGGCTTCGATATCGCGGGTGCTGCCGTCCAGGGTGGACTTCACGCGCACGCCGGTGACGCCAGCGTCATTGCCCAGCACTTCGTCGACCTGGTGGTGCCACACGGTTTCGATCTTGCCGGCGGCGACCTTGGCGAACAGCTTGTCCTGCATGATCTTTTCCGCCTTCAAGGTGTCGCGGCGGTGGACCAGGTAGACCTTGCGGGCGATGTTGGACAGGTACAGCGCTTCTTCGACAGCGGTGTTGCCGCCGCCGACCACGACCACATCCTGGTCCCGGTAGAAGAAGCCGTCACAGGTGGCGCAGGCGGACACACCGCGGCCCTTGAAGGCTTCCTCGGACGGAATGCCCAGGTACTTGGCGGTGGCGCCGGTGGCGATGATCAGCGCGTCGGCGGTGTACTGGGCACTGTCACCGGTCAGGGTGAACGGGCGCTTGGACAGGTCGGCGGTATGGATGTGGTCGAACACCACCTCGGTCTCAAAGCGCTCGGCATGCGCCTGCATGCGCGCCATCAGGTCCGGGCCCATCAGGCCGTGGGCATCGCCCGGCCAGTTGTCGACCTCGGTGGTGGTCATCAGCTGGCCACCCTGCTGCAGGCCGGTGACGACCAGCGGCTTCAGGTTTGCGCGCGCGCCATAGACCGCAGAGGTCCAGCCGGCGGGGCCAGAGCCGAGGATCAACAGGCGGGAGTGCTTGGTCGGGAGGCTGGAAGTGCTCATGTATACTCGCGAAAGTCAGGATTGGTGGCCCGAACGCGGCAGTCCGCAGCTGTCCGGGCAAGCCAATAGAGTGGCGGTCCGACTCCGGTGAATCAAGGCACGTGAATGGAACTGCGCGGCCCGTTGCACACAACTCTGCTGTTTCCCGCATTGCCGCCGCCACTGTCTGGCGGCTTTTTGACGTTTTCTGTCTGTCAGCCGTACCGCACTGCGCTGTAATTGGGTGAAACCCGACGATCTGTCGTTTAATATCAATCACTAACCGTGCATTTTTAAGGTCTGGTCAAAGGTGGCGAAACAGGTCCCGGAACGCGACAAGAGCCCCAAGGCTGCCGCTGAAGCGCGCAAGTCGGCGGCTGCAGCAGACAATCCGCGTCGTCAAAAGCTGTGGCGTGATCTGGCGTTGATCGCGATCGCGCCGGCGCTGCTGTACCTGCTCGCCAGTCTGTTCACGTATTCGCCTACCGATCCGGGCTGGTCGCAGTCGGGCTCGGTGGTGGCGCCCGTGCACAACATGGGCGGCAGGGTTGGCGCGTGGATTGCCGATGTGCTGCGCCAATTGTTTGGCTATGTGGCCTATCTGATCCCGCTGATGCTGGCGGCGGTCGCATGGATTGCCATGTTCGGCCTGAACAAGACCGATGAGCGTGGCCAGGACGATCTGGGCCCGGCGCTGCGACTGGTCGGCATTGTCGGCTTCCTGATTGGTGCCACCGGTTTCCTGTACCTGCGTCTGCCGCCCGGCGATGTTGCCCGTGCAGGCGGCGGCCTGGGCGTGCTGGTCGGCAAATCGCTGCAGACCGGTTTCGGCCCAGTTGGTAGCAATCTGTTCCTGCTGGTGCTGCTGCTGACCTCGATCACTCTGGCCACGGGACTGTCGTGGTTCGCGGTGATGGAGAAGATCGGCAAGTGGGTGCTGGCGCTCGGCCCGTTGCTCAACAAGAAGAAAGAACAGGCCAACGAGTGGCAGCAGACCCGCGTGCTGCGCGAGGAGCGTGAGGAAGTGCGCAAGGTCGACGCCGAGGTCCGCGCCAAGCGCGAGCCGGTGAAGATCGAGCCGCGTCCGGCACCGGTGATCGAAAAGAGTGACCGCGCCAAGCGCGAGACGCAGATTCCGATGTTCCAGGGTGTCAACGGCGACGGCTCGGACATCCCGCCGCTGGCCCTGCTCGATGACCCCAAGCCGCAGGCCAAGGGCTATGACGAACAGACCCTGGAAACCCTGTCGCGGCAGATCGAATTCAAGCTCAAGGACTTCCGCATCGATGCGCAGGTTGTTGGCGCCTATCCGGGCCCGGTGATCACCCGTTTCGAGATCGAGCCGGCGCCTGGCATCAAGGTCAGCCAGATCAGTTCGCTGGACAAGGACATCGCCCGCGGCCTGTCGGTCAAGTCGGTGCGTGTGGTTGACGTGATTCCGGGCAAGTCGGTGATCGGCCTGGAAATCCCCAACGTCACCCGCGAAATGATCTTCCTGTCCGAGCTGCTGCGCTCCAAGGAATACGACAAGTCGGCCAGTGTGCTGACCCTGGCCTTGGGCAAGGACATCGCCGGCCGCCCCAGCGTGGCCGATCTGGCGCGCATGCCACACCTGCTGGTGGCCGGTACCACCGGCTCGGGTAAGTCCGTTGCGGTCAACGCGATGGTGCTGAGCCTGCTGTACAAGGCCAGCCCGAAAGACCTGCGCATGCTGATGATCGACCCGAAGATGCTGGAGCTCAGCGTCTACCAGGGCATCCCGCACCTGCTGGCGCCGGTGGTCACCGACATGAAGGAGGCCGGTAACGGCCTGCGTTGGTGCGTGGCCGAAATGGAGCGCCGCTACAAGCTGATGAGTGCGGTTGGCGTGCGTAACCTGGCCGGCTTCAACAAGAAGGTGAAGGACGCCATCGACGCTGGCCAGCCGATGATGGACCCGTTGTTCAAGCCCAACCCGGAGATGGGTGAGGCGCCGCGTCCGCTCGAACCGCTGCCGTTCATCGTCATCTTCATCGACGAATTCGCCGACATGATGATGATCGTCGGCAAGAAGGTCGAAGAGCTGATCGCGCGACTGGCGCAGAAGGCCCGTGCCGCCGGTATCCATCTGATCCTGGCCACGCAGCGGCCGTCGGTGGACGTGATCACCGGTTTGATCAAGGCCAACATCCCAACCCGCATCGCCTTCCAGGTCAGCTCCAAGATCGATTCGCGCACCATCCTCGACCAGTCCGGCGCCGAAGCGCTGCTGGGCAACGGCGACATGCTGTACCTGCCGCCGGGCACGGCCATGCCGGACCGCGTACACGGCGCCTTCGTCTCCGATGAAGAAGTGCACCGCGTGGTTGAGCACCTGAAGGCAAGCGGCCCCACCGATTACATCGAGGGCGTGCTGGACGAGGTGCAGACCATGGGCGATGGCGTGGTGGTTGGTGCCAACGGCCTGCCGGAGAGCAGCAGCAACGGTGGTGACGAATCCGATCCGCTCTACGACGAAGCCCTGCGCATCGTCACCGAAACCCGCCGCGCCTCTATCTCCGGTGTGCAGCGTCGCCTGAAGATTGGCTACAACCGCGCCGCACGCCTGATCGAGGCGATGGAAGCCGCCGGCGTTGTCACCGCGCCCGAGCACAATGGCGACCGCACTGTGCTGGCGCCGCCACCACCCAAGCACTGAACGGAAGGGCGGCATTCAGCGATTGATTGCCGCCCATTCAGTTTGAAAGAGGCAGACTCTGCCTCACCAACGTCATAACTATCCCAAGCCGCCATGACTGCATTCCTGCGCCACTCCGTTCTTGCTGTTGCCCTGGCTTGTGCCGGCCTTGCTGCGGATGCGCATGCCGGCGCCCGCGATGACCTGAAGTCCTTCACCAGCGGCCTGCGCGGCCTCGATGGTCAGTTCGCCCAGCAGGTGGTGGATCAGCGTGGTCGGGTCAAGGAATCCTCCAGCGGCCGTGTCGCGCTGTCGGCACCGCGCCAGTTCCGCTGGGAATACACCCGTCCGCATCCGCAGCTGATCATTGCCGACGGCAGCAAGCTGTGGGTTTACGAGCCGGACCTGGAGCAGGCCCGGGTCAGCCCGCAGGGCACCGAGGAGCAGAACAATCCGCTCACCGCGCTGATCAACCCCGCACTGCTGGAACAGCAGTACGACATCAGCGAAGAAGCCGCGCCGCGCGACGGCATGCAGTGGCTCTCGCTCACCCCCAAGCGTGATACCCAGGCCAGCTTCGATGTCGCCGCACTGGGTTTCTCCGGTGGCGCGCTGTCGCGGATGGAACTGACCGACGCGGTGGGCCAGCGCACCATCATCAACTTCAGCGGCTGGAAGAAGAACCCGAGCTTCGCCGCAGGCACCTTCCGCTTCGTGCCGGGCAAGGACGTCGACGTGGTCGGCGAGCGCTGAACCCAAGCCGGGCTTTTGAGACCAGGGCAGGGCGGCCACGCTGCTAGAATGTGGGCGTGGCCAGATCCCGAAATATCTTTCTTGACGAAGCTCCCGCCGACCTGCTGACAGCGGACCGGGACAATATGCGTCCGCTCGCCGAGCGCATGCGTCCGCGTGCACTGGACGAGATGGTTGGGCAGAAGCGCTTGCTGGCCCCCAATACGGCGCTGCGCCGCGCGGTGGAATCCGGCCGCGTGCATTCGATGATCCTGTGGGGCCCGCCGGGCTGCGGCAAGACCACGCTGGCCTTGTTGCTGGCGCAATACGCCGATGCCGAGTTCAAGGCGATATCTGCTGTGCTGTCTGGTCTGCCGGATGTGCGCCAGGTGCTCGCCGAAGCCGCACATCGTTTCGCCGATGGCCGCCGCACCGTCTTGTTCGTTGACGAGGTGCACAGGTTCAACAAGGCACAGCAGGATGCCTTCCTGCCGCATATCGAGCGCGGCACGATCATTTTTGTCGGTGCGACCACCGAGAATCCTTCGTTCGAGTTGAACTCGGCATTGCTGTCGCGCTGCCGCGTGCATGTGCTGGAATCGGTGTCGCCCGAAGATGTGGTGGAAGCGCTGCAGCGCGCACTCGACGATAAAGAGCGCGGGCTGGGCGAGCAGGAGATCACGGTCTCGGCCGAGTCGCTGCTGGAGATCGCCCGTGCCGCTGATGGCGACGTGCGCCGCGCCCTGACCCTGCTTGAGATCGCCGCCGAACTGGCAGTGGGCGAGGGCGGTGAGATCACCCCGGAAACCCTGCTGCAGGTACTGGCCGATCGCACCCGCCGCTTCGACAAGAACGGCGAGCAGTTCTACGACCAGATCTCGGCACTGCACAAGTCGGTGCGCAGCTCCAACCCGGACGGCGCCATCTACTGGCTGGCGCGCATGCTCGATGGCGGCTGCGATCCGTCCTATCTGCTGCGCCGGCTGACCATCATGGCGGTGGAAGATGTAGGCTTGGCCGATCCGCGTGCATTGGAAATGGCGATCAATGTCTGGAACGCCTATGACCGCATTGGCGCCCCGGAAGGCGATATCGCCCTGTCCAACCTGGTGGTGTACCTGGCCAGCACCGCCAAATCCAACGCCGCCTACATGTCCTTGCATGCAGCACGCGCCGACATTGCCAAGTACGGCACCCAGCCGGTGCCGATGCACCTGCGCAACGCCCCCACGCGTTTGATGAAGACGCTGGGTTATGGGCAGGGCTACCAGTACGACCACGATGTCGAAGGCGGGATCGCGCTGGACCAGACCGCGTTCCCGGACGAGATGGGTGAGCAGGTCTATTACAAGCCGGTGGAACGGGGTCTGGAGATCAAGTTGAAAGACAAGCTCGATCGCCTGCGCACCGCCCGCGAGCAGGCCCGCGCGCAACGCAAATGATCGCCATCCGCCAACCCGTGCCTGGAGCGTGACCCCATGTGGCTTTCCTTCCTGGCCATCGGCGTTGGCGCGGCACTGGGTGCCTGGCTGCGCTACGGGTTGAGCCTATGGCTGAACCCGCTGCACAACACCGTGCCGCTGGGGACGCTGACCGCCAATCTGCTCGGCGGCTACGTAATCGGCCTGGCGCTGGCATTTTTTGCCACCCGGCCCGAGCTGTCACCGCAATGGCGATTGTTTGTGGTGACCGGGTTGCTGGGCGGTTTGACCACGTTTTCGACCTTCTCCGCCGAAGTTGTCTACCTGCTGCAGCGCCAGCAGCTGGGCTGGGGACTGGTCACCATCGGCTTGCACCTCGGCGGCTCGTTATCGATGACCGCCCTGGGCTGGTGGACCTGGCGCGTGTTCCGGCACCTGACTTGAGGCCGCTTTCAATGCCGCAGTCGATACCGCATCATGCGCCCACCACAAATTGAGCGTTTTCTGGATATGCAGCAAAAGCGGGCACACGAATGAGCAGACCAGCGTCGGATGACGCGGCCCGCAGCGATGCAATCCATGATTCTGAATCGGGGAGCGCCATCATCGGCGCTGATGTGGGCGGCACCTATGCACGCCTTGGCTGGACCCGACTGGACAGTTCCGGCGCGTTGAGCGTGCAGGGTTTCCGCAAGTACACCTGCGCCGAACATCCAAGCCTTGCCGCGATCCTGAGCGATTACGCCGACTGGCTGGCGCGCGAGACCAGCGCGCCGCCGATCGCACACGCCGTCGTCGCCATCGCAGGCGTGCTTGACGGCGACACCTTGCTCAACACCAACCTGGCGTGGCCGGTGTCGCTGGCGGCAACCCGGCGCGATTCCGGTCTGGAGACGCTGGAGCTGATCAATGACTTTGTCGCTGTCGCGCAGGCCATGGCGCATGCCGAAGCCGACGCGCTGCATCTGATCTGCGGTGATCCCTCCCAGGTGGTGCCAGGACCTGCCGTGGTACTCGGCCCCGGCACCGGCTTGGGCGTCGCCGTGTATCTGCCAGGCGGCAATCCCTCGGTACTCGCCAGTGAAGCGGGGCATGCGGCGCTGGCCGGCTCCACGGCACTGGAGCAGGACGTATTGCGCCTGCTGTCGCGGCACTACACGCACATCGACAACGAGCGGATCCTGTCCGGTCCGGGCTTGCTGACGCTCTACACCAGCTTGTGCGAATTGCGTGGCAGCACGCCGCAGTGGCGCAGTCCCGCTGATCTGGTCGCAGCAGCCGGTAGCGGCGCCGACCTGTTGGCAACGGAAAGCATCGAGGTTTTCTGCGCCTGGCTGGGCAGCCTGGCGGGCGACCTCGCACTGACCTTTGGCGCCCGAGCGGTTTACCTGACCGGCGGCATCACCGGCCACTTGAGCGGCCCATTGCATGCCGGCGGCTTCCAGCAACGTTTCCTTGCCAAAGACCGCTTGTCGCAGGCGCTGCGGCACGTCCCGGTCTGGCGTGTTGAACACGGTGAGCTCGGTGTCCTCGGCGCCCTGGCTTGGCACGTGGACAAACTCGCCGCACGCTGAGCACAACCGAGGAGAAGCGAGCCATGAGTACCCGCAGACAGTTCCTGCAGTCGACCGCCCTGATCGGCGCATTGGGTAGTGCGGCGCCGGGCCTGCTGGCATCGCCGGTGGCTGCCAACGGCGCGCGGGTGGTTTCAACCTGGGACTTCGGCGTCGGCGCGAACCAGGCGGCGTGGAAGGTGCTGGCTGCAGGCGGTAGCGCGCTGGACGCAGTTGAAGCCGGCGCACGTTGGGCCGAAAGCGAACTCTGCAATCCCACCGTCGGCCGCTGCGGTAACCCTGATCGCGATGGCGTGCTCAGCCTGGATGCCAGCATCATGGCAGGCGATGGGCGTTGCGGATCGGTAGCGGCACTGGTCGACATCCTGCATCCGATCTCCGTCGCCCGCGCGGTGATGGAAAAGACCCCGCACGTCATGCTGGTGGGCGAGGGCGCACAACAATTCGCCGTGCAGCAGGGCTTCGAGCGCCAGAGCCTGCTTACTCCGGAAGCGGAAAAAGCCTGGCGCGAATGGCTGAAAACCGAGCACTATGCGCCGCAGATCAACGCCGAACGCCGTGGCATTCCCGGTGACAAGGACAACCACGACACGCTGGGCATGATCGCAATCGACGCCAATGGGCAGATGGCCGGCGCCTGTACCACCAGCGGCATGGCGTTCAAGATGCACGGCCGGGTTGGTGACAGCCCGATCATCGGCGCTGGTCTGTACGTGGACAACGAAGTCGGCGCAGCCACCGCTTCCGGCATGGGCGAGGAAATGATCCGCAACGCGGCTTCGTTCCTGGTGGTTGAGTTGATGCGTCAGGGTCGCTCACCCGCCGAAGCCTGCCGTGAAGCGATCCAGCGCGTTGTCCGCAAACGTCCGGAAGCCAGCCGCACCTTGCAGGTCTGCTTCCTGGCGATGAACCGCAGTGGCGAGGTAGGCGCGTACGCGCTGCATAAAGGCTTCGT
The DNA here is from genome assembly GCF_056760135.1 of Stenotrophomonas sp. STEN023. Lineage (NCBI taxonomy): Bacteria > Pseudomonadati > Pseudomonadota > Gammaproteobacteria > Lysobacterales > Lysobacteraceae > Stenotrophomonas > Stenotrophomonas sp. STEN023. The sequence continues at coordinate 29,534 of NZ_JBRREF010000001.1, forward strand.
CTACGCGGTATGTGACAGCAGCAAGCAGGACGCGCTGCTCGAGTCCGCTTCGGTATACACGAGCACGCAGGCATGAGTTCGCGTTATCTGCTGGAGATCGCCTGCAATTCGGCGATGTCGGCTGTTGCCGCACAACAGGGCGGGGCGAATCGCGTCGAACTGTTCGAGAACCTGGCGCAAGGCGGGACCAGCCCTTCGTCCGGCAGTATTGCGGTAGCGCGCGAGCACTTGCGAATACCGTTGTTCGTATTGATACGCCCGCGTCCGGGTGACTTTCATTACGGCGCGTTGGAAACCGAAATCATGCTGCGCGACATCGCCCATTGCCGGCAGCTGGGCTGCGATGGTGTGGTGATAGGCGCGCTGACTGCCGATGCCCGGGTCGACATGCCGCTGTGCCGTGAACTGGTGAGTGCAGCCGGGCCGATGGACATCACGTTCCACCGTGCCTTCGACGCCGTCCGCGACCAGCCAACCGCACTGGAGCAGATCGCAGATCTTGGCATCAAGCGCATCCTCAGTTCAGGCGGCCACGCCAGTGCGGCAGAAGGTAGCGCCGTGCTGGCCAACCTGGTCGAGCAGGCCGGAGCACGTCTGGCCTTGATGGCCGGTGCGGGACTCAACGCCCAGAACATCGCCGAAGTCGCCTTGAAGACTGGTTGCCTGCAACTGCATGCCTCGGCCAAGGCGCAGCAGCGGTCCGCCATGCGTTACCAGAACCCCGCGTTGCAGGGCTTGGACAACGATTGGATTCAGACAGAAAGCAGCGCGGTCAGCGCTTTGCGTGAGGCTCTGGATCAGCTGGGCTGACGGTGGGCATCTTCGATGCCCACCCATTAAAGTGTCGAGACACTTTAATGGGTGAGTGGCGCCTTTCGATGCTTTGTGGCAGACACCGAAAATCAGGTGCGGCAAAGCGGAATGCCCACGGAGACGTGGGTATCGCCGTCATTATTTACCAATCGATGCGTAGATCCAGAGAAGCGTTCCGTGCCTCGCCAAGCATGTCCAGATTCCAATACCTGCGATTGAACACGTTGTTGAGGTTGCCCGTCAGCGTCGCGTCGCGACCGGCAAGCGTGGTGCGGTACTGGAAGCCGAGGTCGGTGATTGTGCGCCCCGGGATCAGGATGCGGTTGGCGTCTTCGTAGTACTGCTCGCCGGAATAGCGCACCGTGCCGTGCAGGCTGAAGCCGCTCAGCAGGGCAGGGCGGTACTCGAAATTGCCGACGTAACTCCGCGGTGCCGAGCCCGCCGGACGATTACCGCGCAATCCGACGTTCTCCGGCGAGAGATCTTCCAGACTGGCGTCCAACCACAACGCACCCAGGCCGATATCCAGGCTGTCGGTTACACCGTAACTGGCGATTGCTTCGAAGCCGCGATACAGGGTGAGGCCGTCCTGTACCAGGTAGCGCTGGCCATCACGCCATTGGTCGATCTGCGCGCTACGTTCCACCCTAAAAGCGGCAGTGGTGAAACCCAACCTGCCGCTCTGGTACTTGGCACCAATTTCGTACTGCTTGCTGATGGTGGCATCCAGCACCTGGCCGGCATTGGCATAAGGTGGCTCACTGTCAAAGCCAACGCGGCCCGCAGGTTCCAGCGACTCGACGTAGCTGCCGTAGATCGACACCGCGTCCACCGGCTTGTAGATCAGGGCAAGCGTGGGTGTCAGTGCCGAGGTGGCGTAGCGCGAATCCACGGTCGGGTCGCCATCTTTGTCGCGCTGTTCGTAATCGACATAGCGTGCGCCGAGTATGGCCTGCCACTTCTCGCCGAAGTGCAGGGTGTCGCTGGCGAACACCGACTTCTGCCGCTCATCCGAGCTCACCGGCGCAAAGCTGAAATCCGGAGCGTGGTGGGAGATGAAATCCTGGCGTTGGTAGAGGTTGCCTGAGAAGTCGTTGCTCCAGTAGAACTCATTGCTCCAACGGTCCCAGCTGCGCTGCACCGCGCCGCCGAACACCAGTTCGTGGCGGATCGGACCGGTCTCGACGCTGCCGGAGACCAGTACCTGGGCAACGCTGCTACGCAGATCCGCGCCGAAGTTGTAGACGCTGCCCTCATAATCGCCTGCTTCATTGAGCAGGTTGCCGAACATCTTGTTGGAGTAGTGCTCGCGCCGGCTGCCGCCAACGGTGAAGTCCACGTTCCAGTCCTCACTCACACGCCATTGCAGACCGGTGGTGGCATTGGTGGTCTTCGCACGGTAGTAGGAATTGCGGACGCGGACGTTCTCGTAGTCATAGGTGGGGCGGGGCAGGCGATCCCCTTGGTAGCTGTCCCAATAGAAGTACATGGGCTCATGCTTGAGCTTGTTGTCCTCGCGCAGCAGTTCGGCGTGCCAGGTCAGCGAATCGCCGATCGGCTGCTCCACCGCTATCGCAATCAACTCGCGATCAAGGCCCGCGCCGTTATAGGCATCGCCACCGTCCTTGGCCAGATTGACGCGGACGCCGAATGAATCGGGGCCATTCAGACGAGTGCTGGCATCCACGCGGGCGGACCACGCGCTGTCATTGCGCCAGCCAACCGTGGTGGAAAGCATCGGCGTGCTGGTAGGCCGCTTGGTCCGGTAGCTGATGATGCCGCCGGGCGAACCAAAGCCATACATGAAGCCACCGAGTCCCTTCAGCGCCTGCACTGATTCGACGGCCTCGAGCGGATACTCGCCGCCCCATTCCATCAGCATCGGCACGCCATCCACATAGTGGTTGTTGACGCCGATACCACGGATCTGCGTGCCCCACCAGGCTGTGGTTGCCGAAGGCTCGGCTGCGTAAACCGAGGGGTCGTTGATGAAGACATCGCCCAGCGTGGTTGCGCCGCGCTTTTCGATATCTTCCTGCTCCACCACGGTTACCGAGAACGGCGTGTCCAGCAGTCGCTTGCTGCCCAGCGCGCCGGCGCTGGCGTCCAGGTTGAGGTTCAGGCCCAGGCGTTCGCCCTTGACCCGTACGGTGTCGAGCTCGGTGGCGTCCTTGGCAGCTTGGTTGGCGGGAACGGGTTCTGCCGTTTGCGCCTGCACGTTCAGGCAGGCAGCGGTCAGGCAGACGAACAGAGCGGAATGACGCGGAAAACGCACACGCGGAAGACGAGGCAACAAGGAGATGGCCTTGGCAGGAGACGCAGATTAAGGAGCAGGGCGGCGGCGGCCTGCCAGCAGAAGCACGGCAGCGATCCTATTGCGAACGAGTCTCAATTTCAATATTTCACAAGGATGACCGGGCAACTTCGTAAACGAGGCGAAGGAACGAGATCGCGAAAATCTGTGTTGGTGGCGGCGGCCTTGGCAGTAATCCAGTGCCAGCGGCTGTCTAAAATAAAGTGACTCGTCACCAAATAACGCGGTTCCTGCTACGGATCGCTCGGACTGGGCCAGAACAGGGCGGGGCAGGGCGCTCGCAGGCCTGATGCCGCGCCAAATAGGACTGGTGCTGATCTCATCCCGGATCACCTCGCAGCACACGTTGCGGAGCAACCAATACCCGCCAAGCAGCCCTGTTGCGCGATGAGGGCCACGGCTGCGCTAGCGCGTGATACGCGTCGTCGCCAATACCGGCCAATCCAAACGAGCACGCAGCCAAGCGGATGCCTCGGCGCACAAGCCACTGTGGCGGACTGAGGTTTCGTACTGCGAGAAACCCGTTCCTGCATTTCAACGCGGTCCCGCGCATGGCGAGAGATCAGTCCTGCCATCGGATCGGTGGCTGTCGCAATGCGCGACTTCAGCTGCTGCTTCAGCCTGCGCTGTCTTCTACGCACCAGTCCTGGATATACCACATCAAGTTCTTCTGCGAAGTCAGTAAACAAGCCGTTGTGACTGCAGAAAACACCTGAGTTTTAGGTCTTGTCCTATGTTTCCAGCCAACTCGGGAACCAACAATGCCGCCTCCCCGAGCAGAGTTCCAGGAGTAAAACTAAATGAAGCATCAGGTAAGCAGCATTCTGATTTCGTTGGCCGCTGTCATGGCCGCAAGCGCGCCGGCAAACGCCTCCAATGTCATCACCTTCAATGGTGAAGTCACCGACCAGACCTGTTCTGCGGTGATCAATGGCGGCACCGATCCGACCATTATCCTCAACAGCGTTCCGGTTTCCGACCTCAACGGTGTCGTGGGCAAGTCCGCAGGCGAAGGCGTATTCACCATCACTTTGACCGGCTGTGCCGCGTCGGGCGCCGATGAAACCTTCACCACATTGTTCCAGGCCACCAACCCGACCACCACCGGCAACCTGACCAACACCGCTGCCGCTGGCGCCGAGGGCGTCGCATTGCAGTTGCTTGATGCCCCGGGTGGCACTCCGGTGAACCTGGCTGGCGGCGCAGCCGTGCGTGCTGGCGAAATTCTGTTGGGTGCCGGTGAGACCACCGCCACCCACGACTACGGCGTCCGCTATATCTCGGAAGACACCGCCGTGACCCCGGGCCCGGTACTGGGGTCGGTCACCTACACCGTTCGTTACGAGTAACAGGCTTGGGAAGGCGACCTCAACGGTCGCCGTCCCAGGCAATGCATTGCCCGCAATTCCACTTGAGGAAAGCACATGCACCAGACCCCTTCACGTCGCTACATGTCCTGCACTGCAATCGCCGGCATTTTCGCACTGTTCAACGTCGGGGTGACCGAGGCAAGTGTTGTTGTTTCGGGCACCCGCGTCATCTATCCGGCCGATGCAAAGCAGGTCACGGTGCAGCTGACCAACCAGGATGCGTTCCCCAACGTTGTGCAGGCATGGGTGGACGTTGACAACCCGCAGTCCACGCCGGCCGACGCCGATGGTCCCTTCGTTGTGACGCCTGCGGTTTCACGCATGGCGCCGGGTGCCGGCCAGCGCATCCGCGTGATGTTCGCAGGTGCGGACATGCCGACTGACCGCGAATCGGTATTTCACCTGAACGTACTGCAGGTGCCGCCGATGAACACCACCCACGCTGACCAGAACAAAGTGATGGTGCTGATGCGCAATCGCCTGAAGATGTTCTATCGACCGACGGGCATTGCCGGTACGCCGGCACAGATTCCAGAGCAGTTGCGCTTCCGCATCCAGCAGTCGGGCAATAGCTGGCACGTGCAGGTCGAGAATCCCAGCGGCTACCACGCCTCGTTTGGTGGTGCCACGGTGAGCGTCGCAGGCGCAAGTTGGAAGCTGAGTCCCGAGATGGTTCCGCCAATGGGGACCGCCCAATGGCGGCCGCTCAGCGCCTCCCAGCTGCCCGTAGGTGAGGCAGTGGTGAGCGCACATCTGATCAATGATTACGGTGCCAGGGTCGCGGTCACCCATGCCGCTTCGCGCTGAGACCGTGCGCATCTCGCGGCTCGCGCTTTCGCTGGGTGGCGCGCTACTGGCGTCGAGTATTACGGCCAATGCAGACGACGCCATGTACGAGTTCGACGACCGTCTGTTGATGGGCTCCACCTTGTCGACCGGCAACCTGCAGCGATTCAATCGCGGTGACCAGGTGGATGCTGGACGCTATGTGGTTGACGTCTATCTCAATGACACCTATGTCGACCGGCGTGAGGTTGAATTCAAGGAAACGGGGAGCAGCGTCCACCCCTGCCTCGACGAAACCTTCCTGCAGGACACCTTGGGTGCCCGATTGAGTGCTGTCGGCCTGGCCGATGGTGAGGACTCCGCCTGCGCGGAGCTGAAGAACCGTCTTCCAGGTGCCAGCACCACTTTGGACGTAGGTCGCCTTCGCCTGGATGTTTTCGTGCCGCAGGCCTTGCTGCTCAGCAAGCCGCGCGACCATGTCAGCCGCGACCTGTGGGATGCCGGAAAGACCATGGCATTCGCCAACTATGACCTGAATGCAAGCCACTCTTCGTCGCATGGCATGGAATCGCATTACGCCGCCGCCGCCTTGAACGCCGGCGCGAACCTCGGCATGTGGCGCCTTCGCCACCAGTCAAATCTCACTTATTCGAGCCGCGCAGGCACGCAGCGCAGCGACTGGAACAACATCCGCACCTACGCGCAGCGCTCGCTGCCCGGAATCTCCAGTGAGATGACCATCGGCAGCAGCTATACCGACGGTGGTCTATTCGGGAACTTGAGCTATCACGGCATCAAGATCGCATCCGATGAGCGGATGATTCCTGACTCGCAGCGACGCTATGCGCCGGTGATTCGTGGCAACGCGACCAGCAGGTCGCGCGTGGTCATCAGCCAGAACGGCCGCAAGCTGCGCGAAGACATGATGCCGCCGGGCCCGTTCGTCATTGATGACATCAGTGGCGCTGCCTATGGCGGTCACCTGGATGTGGAAGTGCATGGTGCCGATGGCAGCGTCAGCCGCTTCAGCGTACCGTTTTCCGCTGTTCCCGAATCCGTGCGCCCTGGCTATTCGAAGTACAGTGCCACGGTGGGCGAGGCAGGAGCCAACAGCCAGTCAAAGCAGGGCTTCGCCGAGTTCACCTATCAGCGCGGGCTCAGCAATCGGCTGACGGTCAACACGGGCGCGCGAGTTGCGGAGAACTACATCGGCGTGTTGGCCGGTGGTGTCGTTGCGACGCCCTATGGCGCGTTCGGCGGAAACTCGGTGTTCTCGAGCCTGCACGAGAAGGGCGCGGGTACCAAAACCGGCTATCGACTGGAACTGAACTACAGCAAGACCTTCCAGGCCACTGATACTACTTTTACCTTGGCCGGCTACCGCTATTCGTCCAACGGGTTCCGCGACTTCTCCGATGCGCTCGGGCAGCAGTGGGAGCAGGAGGCATTCGAAGATGATGCGTGGCAGCCAGAGCGCCAGCGCAATCAGTTCAGCGTGGTCATGAACCAGCGCCTCGGCAACTACGGTTCCTTGTACCTGACCGGTTCGGCAGCGGACTACTTCAATGACAGCCAGCGCGATGTGCAGTTCCAGTTCGGGTATTCCAACACCTGGCGCAGGCTGAGCTACAGCCTGTCGTTGTCCCAGCAGCGCAACTGCACGCTGGAGCGATGGGACTTCCGCTCGCTGCCGCAATGCCAGGTTGGTCGCTCGCTTGGCCTGACCGTCTCGATGCCACTGGGCAAGTCGTCATCCGCTCCGGTGCTCAGCACCATGGCAACGAGGGACACGGGCGCGGGAGGTTCCAGCTACCAGTCAACGGTAAGCGGCACCCTCGGGGAACGCCGGGCCACCAACTACGCGGTATCCGCAGGCCAGGGTGGAAGCGCCCGCAGCCCACAGTGGAGCGGCAACCTGCAGACCCAGACTGCCTTGGGCAGCGTCAATGCAGGTGTGTCGGGCGGCTCCGCCGGGCAGCAGCTCACCGCCGGCATGCGCGGTGCCTTGGTGTTGCACGGCGAAGGCCTGACATTCGGGCCGTATGTGGGCGACAGCTTCGCCTTGGTGAAAGCAGAGGGTGCACAAGGCTCGCTCGTACGCGGCGGGCAGGGCGCCCGTGTCAACCGCAATGGCTTCGCGCTGATGCCTTCCTTATCGCCTTACCGCGTCAATCGCATCGGCCTGGATCCGCAGGACATGACGGCGGATGCGGAGCTGGTGGAGACCGAGCGCACGGTGGTGCCGTCGGCAGGCGCAGCGCTGCAGGTGGAGTTCGAAACTCTGACCGGCACACCGCTGATCGTTCGCGCCCGCCGCGCCGATGGCAATGTGGTGCCGTTGGGTGCCAGCGTGGCGGATGAACTGGGCGCCATGATCGGCATGGTGGGCCAGGCAGGGCTGATCTATGCGCGGACTGCCAAGCGCACCGGGCTGCTTTCCGTGCAGTGGTCGGAAACCGCCAACGGCAACTGCTCGGTAGCCTATGATCTGGGTGCGCAAGCTCCCGGTTCCAACGCGGCTCCCGTCATCATCGAGGCCACCTGCCAGGACATGTACAACTACCAAGTGGGCGCACAATGAGCACTCTCCTTCGTTGGCTGTCTCTGGCCTTCCTGTTCGCTTCTCCGCTTGCATGGGCAACCTGTTACAAGGTGGAAAGCGTTGGCAATGCCAACACCACGATCCAGACCGCGATCCGACCGGGGGAGGGCACCGCGGCCGTCTGGGGCGGTGCCTGCGACAGCTGCAATGGCTCGCTCGGCCTGCCCAGTGTGATCAATGTCAGTGATCCAGCATTCCAGCCCTATCCAACGCTGATCGCCAGCGCCGTGGCGCCGCTGACGTTGTACGGTTCCTCCGGCGGCTACGATCCGGAGCGGGTTTTCTTCCGCTGCGCGCCGGCTGATGCGGTATACGAAATGTTCTCCACGAACGCCGATGACCTGTATAGCGGTTGGTATACCGGTGGCGATTCGTTGGGCAATTCGCTGGGCTTGCAATCCGCATATCGGACCGCGTGGCGGAACGTGTTGCTTCGCCTGACCCATATGGAAACCGGACAATACTTCACCGATGTGTGGGCGGAGCGCTTGCTGGAGGGACTGGATGTGGACTCACGCGGCTATCGACTTGTGAAGGCAAAGAACCTCAGCGCTGTGCGCTCGGAGTTGTTCAGTGCGCCGTTGGAACCCACGTATTACTACGTTGTCTCGCCGTCACAACGTTATCTCTACACCCAGCCGGCCGCCTATATCGCAATCAAAGGCCCGGGGTTGGCCTATCCGAATGTGGGCAAGACACACTATGGCAACCACTACGGCTGGCACTACAACTGGCCGGCTGCGATCGGGCTGTTGAACGGGGTGACGTTGAAGCGTTATCCCACCTGCGCGGTGCTGAACGTCACGCCGCATGTTGTATTCCCCCGGCTGTCGATCGCAGAGATCAATGAAGGCGTTAGCCACGAAGTTCCGTTCCAGGTGAGCTTCAAATGCCAGAGTGGCTTCACCAACAGCACAGCCAGCAATGGCACCGCCCTGGGCATCAAGGTGTCGTCCGGCGCCGCTGCTGCCGCTGCATCGCTGGGATTGGTGAATGCAAACGGAGGCATTTCCTATCTGGTGTCCGACCGCTACAACGAGGCCGGCATGGCGAAGGGAGTGGGGATCCGTTTGCTGCGCGACGGCGTGGTGATGAACCTGTTGAGGGACGAGAACTCCGCCGGCGGTGCGAATGCCCAGGCGCGCGGCTGGTACCCGGCCGTTGGTAGCGCTACACAGTCCGGCGGTAGCGCCGGCGGTGTGACTCAATACAATGAGACATTCACCGCCCGTATTGAAAAACTCTCCGAAGGCACCCGGCCGCAGGTAACCGCCGGCCGTATCGAAGCAACCGCGCAGATCATCATACGGGTCCAATAATGTCCCTCCAGCAGCTGCTCACCACTGTTCTGTTGCTGGCTTGCGGGAACGCGCTGGCAGGCGTGACGGCAGAACGGACGCGGGTGATTTTTCCGCAAGGTCAGCGCGAGGTATCGCTGGTGCTCGCCAATCAGAACGACTACCCGGTGATGGTGCAGACCTGGGTAGATGATGGCGACCCCAACTCGGGGCCCGACGAGGCCGAGGCGCCCGTCATTCCGCTGCCCGCGATGTTCCAGCTCGGCGCCGGGCAGCGGCAAAGTCTGAGACTTCTCTATGTAGGCCCCGCACCAACCGAAGACCGGGAGTCGCTGTACTGGTTGAACCTTCTCGAGATTCCGCCGAACCGGATGGGCAGCGAGGAACCGGATCCAACGCGTCTGACGGTGACGATGCGGACACAGATGAAGCTGATGTACCGGCCGGCAGTATTGAAAGCAGGGGCAGGGCAGGCCGCGGCAAAGCTCAGATTCCGGTTGGAAGGCGGGCAACTGTTTGCGGCCAATACAACGCCTTACTACATAACCATTTCCGGGATCGCGCTCTGCAATGGCCAGCCAGTTGCGGTGGCCAACGAAGGCTTGCTGGCGCCGCAGTCGGACTCGCGCATCGCTGATTCCGTACCCGGGTGCATGCAGCAAGACCCGTCGCTTCAGTTCACCTGGATCGATGATGAGGGTAACAACCAGGCTGGCCGGGCAACGTTGCCAGCAAAGTGAGCGCCTGCGATTGCGTGTTGAACGCAGGCACGAGTTACAAAGAGCCGACTAGACCGGGGATTGCTGCCAACGGCGTATTTAAAGGGCACACTCGCTCATTTAAGTGACGAATCACTAAAATAAGAGGCAATCAACAAGGCAGGTCGTGGACCGGCACGACCAGTGCTTGAACAACTGCGCGCACCCGCGAGATCCAGCTGCATTGGCGCTGTGGTCGCCGTTCCGTGTTGCGGTAGCTGGTGCAGAACGATTGCAGCCATCTCAGCCCGAACCATGCAAGTTCTGGCTTCGTTGACCAGCAGGATCAAGCCAGGCAGATGAAGCCGATCTGCGGGACAGGCTTGGGGGCATCTGCACCGAAGCCGTCAGCCGACCGGCACAGCTCATAGAAAGACAGCGCCAAGCCATCGAAGGGTTCTGAGCCAAGCCAGCAAGACGAATCGCAGTTGATCGCAGTTGAGACCTCGGCTGGAACCGGATAAATCTGAGAGCTGTGCTGGGGGTGAGTGCTGCAGATCTCGCGGAAAGCCGCCAACGCCCATTCTGTATTTTACATAATATACATTATGCGAAATGTCTAATGGGCCGACTCCGATGGATCTGGCTTTGGATCTCTTCTCACCTAGCATCCCGGCCTCCTAAGGATTCGGGGGAAATTGAGGCATGAGCGACACCTACAACCTGGACAGCCGTCCACCATGTCGCCCTCACAGGTCCGTGGGCTGGTTGGCGACTAGCAGGACGAGATCTGGTCGCCCCAAGCGGCGAAAGGATCCCAGAACGCAGGCTGCGCGGCCTGCTATGCCGCGCTGATGTCTCTCATTTACGTGACGCGACACTAAAAGGAGCGCTGCGCGAAAAGCGTGTCAGCAGCCGATGGTCAAGGTCGTTGTCGTGGACCTGGGCGAATGGCGGGAACGGCACTCAAGAACCAGTGCAGGATTACGGCGCATCCTTAGGGGCTAAGAGCCCCTGCATCCCGGTCACTTGCAGGCGTCATGGACCGCGTTGTCCATCCGGCTGGAAAGCTCGAAAGACCGATTCGTTCCCGCAGCTTCGTACACAACAGCACGTTGCCGCTTTGCACTTTCGCAGGCGTAAGCATTGGTGGAAGCGGACACCGAAGCACCGGAAGCTGATGAGCGATAACCAGATGGGGCCCTGCGCCGCTGAGCAACCTCGCGCTCCATTTGAGCGAGGCGAGCGCGAAGGTATGGGTTGTCCGCCTCAGGCACCGCATCCCATGTCTTCACCGCTTGCCCTGGACATGGCTGCGATTGATAAGAGACAGGCTTTCCGCGTTCGACGCACTTAAATACCTGTTGAGCTGATAAGGCGTTCGCCCAACTAAGCAACCAGAACGTAAAAATCCACCTAAACATCGCCCACTCCATGGTGACGTAGGCTGATGGTAGCCGCTTCCCAACAAGTGCTTATACGGCTATTTATGTGACTCGTCACGATATTAAGACGGGCGATCCAACCCGCTCAACCACGCACGGACTGATAGTTCCTTCAGGTGCGTTGGTGCAGTTCGCGCACGAAGTCGGCGGCCTCGCTCATACCTGCGCTCATATCTGCAATATCTTGGAAACCAGGTTCACGAGCACTCCCTCACCCATGCGCTTGGCCGTGCGAACAACGGCATGCGCGGGCTCTCGCAGCTGCGGCAAGTATGCATGGCAGCCGGTTTTGGTGTGGAAATGCCGGGCCATGAACCATAGCTCCGCGGCGATTGCCTCCTCGCTGGCGCCGACGCCATGAAGGCGGACATAGCGCTCGAGTGCTAGTGCGGCGATCTGATCGCCGTCGACGAGCGTTTCGCGCTGCGCATCCCCCTGCCAGTGGACGCGGACAGTACCGCGCTCCTCGTCCCAGGCAGATTCGTCCACAGGCAGGATCAGGGTACCGTCGTGCAGGGAGCGGGCACACCAGACATCCTCCCGATTCTCAGAGGTATAAAGTGGCATGAGATTGGCAAGGAAGCCCACGATGGCTGTACTCTTTTCGGTCATAAAGTCCTAGATGTTGTAGGGCCCTGTCCCGCCCCTCATGCGGCGCAGGAACGGGTCTGGGTTGACGTAGGCATCGCTTCTTTGTGTGTATCGCCGCGCCGCAGGTCGGTTACCAACCAGATGAAGGACGAAAGTGCGGCTTGGTTCATGCGACGGCAGATTCCCGGTGGTGCGATCCGAGATGATAGTTAAACCGGGTGCAGGGGCCGAGAAGGATGGCGCAGCGGCCCACTGACCTCGATCCGCGCTGCTCACCCACACCGCGCACCAACAGCAAGATCCCGCAAACGCCCTACCCGTCCCTGCGTTACGCTCCCACCCAGTCACTGGTACGGAACAGGCGTCATGGGTGCGGCACGCAAGGCCTTGTGGTACATCGAAAGCCACTTTGCCGAGAACCCCTCGCTGGCCCAGATCGCCGAGGCGGTTGAACTCTCGCCGTTCCACCTCTCACGCCTGTTCCAGGTCAGTATCGGGACCTCGATGGCGCGCTATCTTCGTGTGCGTCGACTTACAGAGGCGGCACGGACCCTGGCTGCTGGCAGCGAGCCCATCCTGGATGTCGCCCTGGCCGCAGGCTACGCCTCGCATGCGGCTTTTACCAACGCCTTCACCGAGCAGTTCAAGCTGCCTCCGGAACAGGTTCGCCGGCACGGTCTGCACGGCCTCGCGCTGTTGGAGGCCATCAAGCTCGACGCCCCAGCCCTGCCCTGCGAGGTAGAGCCGGTACGTCGCCGGCAGGGCCCGCTGCGTGTGGCGGACATCCCCGCCCGCCACCCCGCCGCTACGGTGGCGTCCATTCCCTCGCAATGGCAGCAGTTGGCGCTGACCCGGGAGCTTGGCAAGGACATCGCCTTCGGGGTCTGCTGCAACCGCGATGGCGAGGGTGCCTTCGACTACATCGCCGGCATGGAGATCGGTGCGAGCGCCGCCGTGCCTTCGGCGTGGCATGCCGTTTCCATTCCGGCCGGGGACTATCTGGTGGCGTGGCATGCGGGCCACATCTCGACCATCCGCTCCACCTGGTACTGGCTGTTGAACGACTACCTACCCCGCTCCGGCCTGAGCCTCGCCGACGCACCCGACTTCGAACGCTATGACGCCCGCTTCGACGACCGCACAGGAAACGGCGGCGTGGAGATCTGGCTGCCGCTGTCCGACCTGAGTTGATCCAAGGAGACCCATTCGTGCGAGTAGTGCCCTACACATTCATCCTGCTGACCTGTCTGTTCGCACCGCTGGCATGGGCGGCTGCACCCTCCCCCGCTGTTGGCGAGATCCATGGCGTGGCGCACACGCCCAGCGCAGCAATCCGCGATGCCGGGCAAAGCGACCAGGTGCGGTACACCGTGTGGTATCCGGCGCAGCCAGGTGTACAACAGCAGCCGCTGGAGATCGGACCGCCGGGTGCGCCGCTATTCGTGGCGGGGTCTTCTGCGGTCGATGCCCCCGTTGCGCCGGGCCGCTGGCCGGTACTGCTGCTGTCGCACGGCAACGGCGGCAGTGCCCGCATGATGGGCTGGTTCGGCACCGCCATGGCGCAATCAGGGTATGTAGTGGTCGCGGTAGACCATCCCGGCAATAACGGTGTGGACGCGATGACCGAAGCCGGAAGCATTCTGGTGTGGAACCGGGCCGATGACCTCGCGGCGGCGTTGGATGCGGTGCAGGCCGACCCTGTGCTGGCTCCGCATGTGGATGCGGGCCGGCTGGGGCTGGTGGGATATTCGGCCGGCGGATTCACGGCGCTGGTGGCTGCCGGCGCGCGGCCGGACATGTCCAGGTTGGCTGCGTTCTGCAAGGCATCGCCGAAGGATGGGGTATGCACGCCGCAGGCCGAGAATCCGGAAATGACCCTTGAGCGGCGGATGGTGGCGTCCACTACGCCGGAGCTGGCACCTTGGGTAGCCAGGTCGGCGGAGGATCGCCGCATACCCAACGTTCGCGCTGTGTTCCTGATGGCGCCGGCGATTGTGCAGGCGTTCGAACCGGGTGAGCTCGCACAGTTGGAGGCACTGCTGTCGGTGATTGTGGGTGAGGCCGATGCGATTGCCGCGCCCGCCAGCAACAGCAAGGTCATTGCCGAGGCGAACGACAACGTGCGACTTCAGGTACTCCCGTTGGTAGGTCACTACGACTTCCTTGCGGACTGCACGGAACTGGGCCGTGAGCGGGTAGGAAAGCTGTGCGAGGTGAAGGCCGACAAGTCGACTACGCATCAGGCAGCGATACAGCAGGCCAGGTCGCTGTTTGATTCCGCGCTTCGGTAGTTGCACGTTTGGAACTGTGTGGGGATGTCCGCTCGCGGCCAGAAGCGCACATGCTCCCGAATGAGAGCTGGCTTCAAACCGAGGCAATTCAAAATTCTGTCTACACAAAAACTGCAAACGCGTCGTGCTCGATTTCCGCTTATCCCCTGGGGGTCTGCTCGCCAAAGGCCAACCGTAAAGCTTCGGTGTCTCCGTTCAGCGCAGCACGCATGCGGCCCTCGTCCAAAGGGCGTACCACCCAGTCGACATCCCACTGGAAGCCATTACGTCTTGAGATCGGAATCGCCAGATACCAACTTGGCCCGGGCCCTACGCAGTACCAGAATGCATCGTCTGAGGCCTGTGCCATCCAGCGCGGCCCCGGTTGCTGCATACCATCAAACCGTCCTTGCAGTTGTTTCACCACCCGTACCTCAGCACCGGTGAAGGCAGCACCATCACGCGACGGAAACCGCAGCCGCTCGAACGTTTCCTGGCGGGCAGCCCGCAACCGCTGCGGGCCGTTGAGTTGCGCAGCCGCCGCCATCACCGCCCCCAATCCCAGCAATATCACCAATGCGCTATTCACGACGTCCTGCTCGTAGTACTACCGAAGTCGTCAATGATAGCGATCAGCTGCAGCAGGATGCTGCGCTACGGCACCGACAGGAGAACGTCGAGTAAGCCACCAGAGCAGGAAAGCCGTGGCTGGATTGACCGAGGTGCGCCAAGACAGAGCGCACCTCTACGCCAGCATTACTTTGAGACCTGCTCCACCGCAGCAAGAATCACGTCCGCAACCTTCTGCGGCTGTGACAACTGGGGCACGTGGCTGGTATTCAACGTGATGGTGGTTGCCCCCAGCTTTTTTGCCAAGTCCCTCTGAAGGCCAGTGTCCAGCATGTGGTCCTGTTCGCTGACCAGATACCAGGTCGGACGGCTGGTCCATGCTGCCGCGCTGACCTGACCGGCAAAGTTGGCGCCGTTGGTTGGGTTCTGAGTAGCGGTCAGCAACTTGGCATCCGCCAACGGGAGATCCTGAGCCAGATGATGCTCAACGCCTTCGAGGGTCAGGGTCAGGAAGCCATCCTGATCCGCATTGAGATGACCGAAGCCAGAAGGTGTCGGATAGCCCTTGGACACATCGCTCACCGACTGGCCCTTGGATGGAGCGAAGGCGGCAACGTAGACCAAAGCCTTCACGCGCTCATCTTCACCTGCCTCGGTGATCACCGCGCCGCCGTAGGAGTGGCCAACGAGGACTACCGGCCCGCGCTGTGCCTCGATCGCGCGCTTGGTCTTGGCGACGTCGTCCTGCAGCGAGGTAAGCGGGTTCTGAACTGCGACCACGTTCAGCCCCTTTGCCTGCAGCAGCGGGATCACCCGGTCCCAGGCATGGCCGTCTGCAAACGCGCCGTGGACCAGAACGACGGTGGGCTTCTCCGCAACCGGGCCGGTACCCGCGTCTGCGATGCCGCTGCTCAGCGCAGCAGCCAGGAGAGTACTTTTCATCAGGGTTTTCATGGCGATTCCGTCCTATTCGTAGAGTGGATACAGCCGGCATCGGCTGAGTGAGGGCACTCTACATTTGCAACGAAAAGGGATAAATTCTCAAAACCAATCATCACTGGAAACCAGGCATTTCAAATGGATCGTCTTCATGCGATGCATGTCTTCGCCCGGGCAGTGGAATTGGGCTCCTTCTCGGCCGCCGCGGCGGAGCTGGACATTTCCCCCCAGCTAGCGGGCAAACACGTCCAAGCGCTGGAAGCCAGTCTGGGAATCAAGCTGCTGTACCGCACTACTCGACGCCAGAGCCTGACGGAGAACGGGCAACTATTTTACGAGCGAGCGAAGAACATCCTGGCTGAGATGGAAGCCGCGGAAGCTTTGATTGCAGAGTCGCGCGCGATTCCTCGTGGCAAGCTGCGTGTAAGTGCACCCATCACATTCGGTAGTCACGCACTTGCGCCGTTACTTCGCGACTACCTGCGTGACCATCCTGAGGTAGCGGTAGATCTCAGCTTGAGCAACCGTACGGTAGATCTTCTTGAGGAAGGTTTTGATGTGGTGTTCCGCACTGGCTCATTGCCCGACAGCGGACTTCGAGCTCGCGCCTTGGCACCTCTCAAGGTGCTGCTATGCGCCTCGCCCAGTTACATGCAGGCCAGCCCACCGTTGGATGCACCGCAAGACCTGCATCGACATGAGTGCCTGGTCTTCGCCCATACATCGATGCGAACGGAATGGATCTTCGAGGGTCCCGACGGACAGGTCACGTCAGTGCCAATTGTTGGGCGCTTCACAAGCGACAGTGGCGAGGCCCTCAGGGCCGCTGCGGTCGCCGGTCATGGAATCCTCTTGCAACCAAGTGCCTTGGTAGCCGAAGACATCAAGGCAGGACGTCTGGTAACAGTGCTGAACCGCTACCAGGCGCCCTCCAGGCCGTTCCATATGCTTTTTGCGCCAGATCGACGAATGACTCCCAAGCTACGGAGTTTTCTGGATTTCGCATCAACCCACTTTGGATAGGCGCCACCTAATCGCCATGGCGATCCGCACTCAGCGCATCGCCATGGACGGCTCCAGTGGCACCTCCCCATGACCGCTGATCAGGCCTCGGCAGGGGTATCAAGCCAGACCGAGCCATAGCGGGTGTACTGCACCGGCGTCGGGATGTGCTCTTCAAGTTCATCTGCAGCACCGCGTACCCAGAAGGGCTCGCGTAGCAGCTGGCGGCCAACGAAGACCAGATCTGCGCTGCCGTTCTGCAGGATCTCTTCTGCGTGCTGCGCGCTCTTGATCATGCCCAGCGCGCTGGTGGCAATACCGACGGTTTTACGAATCAGCTCAGCTGCTGGCACTTGGTAGCCTGGGTAGCTGTTCACCCGCACCATCTTGATGCCACCAGAGCTGCAGTCAACCAGATCCACGCCCTGCTCCTTCATCCAGGTGGCATAGGGAATGAAGGACTCCGGGACATTTCCACCATCGGCATAATCACTGGTGGAGACGCGAACAAAGAGAGGACGGTCCCCCCAGACCTTCTTCACTTCATCAATGATCTCGCGCAGCACACGGTAGCGGCCTTCTGCGCCATTGCCGTACTCGTCGGTCCGGGTATTGGCTAGCGGAGACAGGAACTCGCTCAGCAGGTAGCCATGCGCACCGTGAATCTCCAGGACATCGAAACCGGCGTCGCTCACACGCTGAGCGGCACGACCGAAAGACGCAACCATCTTGGAGATGTCGCCCTTGGTCATTGCTCGCGGCACCGGGCCGCCATCCAGGAACGGGATGGCCGAGGGTGCGATCAACTCAACGCCCGGGAGTGCTGACGCACGGCCGGCGTGACCGATCTGGGCACCAACCTTTGCTCCAAAAGCGTGCAGTCCATCGACAAGTCGCTTCAGGCCGGAGACATGCGCATCACTCCAGATACCGAGGTCACCGGGGCCAATACGGCCATCCTCAAGGACGGCGAGGGTCTCCGGGAAGATCAAGGCGACCTGGCCGAGCGCGCGGGCGCCGTAATGGACCTGGTGCCAGTCAGTAACAAAGCCATCTTCGGCAGCGGAGTGCATGCACATCGGGGACATGACCACACGGTTTTTCAGGGACAGCCCTTTGAATTCAAAGGGGGATAGCAGCAGGCTCATTTATCGAAACCAGTCAGGGGACGGAATGAGCGCATGCTATTTTGTACATGCCACCAATGTAAGTACGCACATAAATGTGCTGTAGTATCTTTTTTTATACCGTAAACGCGATCAGGGCCCCTGATGCGCGCTTTGGAGAACTGCAATGAAGACTGGCGTTCCTCACACCCAAGAGGGGGCTTACGCGTGTCCTGTCACGTTCACCGCCGATGTCATTGGCGGTAAGTGGAAGACATTGCTGATCTTTCACTTGATGAGCGGCACACGCCGATTCAATGAGCTGCGTCGAATGATTCCCGAGATCACACAGCGCATGCTGACGCTCCAGTTGCGGGAGCTGGAGTCGTGGGGCTTGGTCAATCGGCACGTGTACCAGGAAGTTCCACCAAAGGTGGAGTACTCGCTCACTGAACTCGGATCAACGCTGGTTCCTCTAGTCAGCGCCATGCGCGATTGGGGGTTCCAGTACGAGGAAACCCTCATCAAGCTCAAGGGTCGAGCCGCGGCCAAGGAGTAGCCGCGGTTGTCTTGACACCAATAGCCCGCCTGACTTCTGCGGCGCTTGCGTGCGCAGCTCAAGCGCTGAGCTCTTGATGTTTGCAAGGGGACCAGGAATCGCTGGATCGAACTCGCGCAACTTCATATTCCGCTCCAAAGAGTCGCACTCTGGTTTTCGCGATCAGCAAACAGCAGGTCGCTTTCTCAGTGGCCAGCGATCGCTCGATCCTCGACTGAGGCAGGAGGTTCACTGATCGAGATCGTGTCCCTGATCCAGCCGTGATTAGCTGTTTTCTGCATGTGGTGGCGCGAGCGACGCATGCCGCTTGTCCAGCACGAATGCACCAAGATCTCCCGTTTCAAGGCTCAGCGAGACCGGTCATCCAGTCCATTTGGCTGTGGGGCGGGCGCGATCTTTCCCGCCGATCCTGGCTGTTTCGACAGTAGTTTTACTGATGCCGCTTGCCAGCATTTGCGGATGCGTCGTTCTAGCGCGATCACCCACACTGCCGTTGCACCGCGCGTATCCGCGCGGTATCTGGAGAGACGACATGGGTCATTCCGCAAGCAGCAACGCTGACACACCCAAGCGCGTAACCGTGGAGAACTTCGTTCGCGCAGAGACTGATATGTACATGGAAAAGGCAGTGAACGAAGGGGCGTTCGGCCAACTGGTCCACTTGCGCTGCGCTCCGGACATCGATCATCAGCTAGTTGTGCGGATGAACCGCGACACGCTGTATTCACAGGGCGTCTTTGACCTGGATGCCGGCCCGGTCACCGTCACGCTACCCGATGTGGGCACACGCTATATGGCCCTACAGGTGCTGAACCAAGATCAGTACACCGAGCGGGTGGTCTATGCACCGATCACCGTCACGTTGGATCGCCAGCAAGTCGGCACGCGCTATGCACATTTGATCGTGCGCACCCTTGCCAACCCGGAAGATCCAAAGGACTTGCAGGCAGCGCACGAGGCGCAGGACGCCATCGTCGTGCAGAACGAGGCCAAGGGACGTTTTGAAATCCCTGTTTGGGACGATGCGTCGCGCAATGTGGCGCGTGATGCGCTCAAGCAGCTCGGCAGCCTTGGTGGAGGGATGGAGAAAGCATTTGGCCGCAAGGAAGAGGTCGATCCCATCCAGTATCTGATGGGTGCGGCGGGCGGCTGGGGCGGTAATCCTATCTATACGGCCAAGTACCTGGCAGTGTTTCCGTCGGCGAACGACGGCGTGACCGTGCACCGCCTCAAGGTGCGTGACGTGCCAGTGGAAGGCTTTTGGTCGATCAGCGTGTACAACGCCAAAGGCTATTTCGAGAAGAACGCGGACAACGCCTACTCTGTTAACAGCCTGACCGCCAAGCCGGATCCGGACGGTAGCTACACGGTGCAATTCGGCGGTTGCGACGGTAGCGCGCCTCAGTGCCTGCCCATAGTCAAAGGGTGGAACTACATCGTGCGCCTGTACCGTCCCCGTCCCGAAGTCCTGGACGGTCGATGGACGTTCCCGGAAGCTAGCCCCGTGCGCTGACTGTGTGAACGTGCTCCAGACACTCACCCAGATCGCCGTTGACGTCCGCTCTCGGCAGGAGACAAACCTCTATACGCCTAACATACACAGGCCTATCGGGCTTCCAGTTCCCTCAGAAGCTCGCGAATGCGCGTTTCGCCCGGCGCAAGTGCGCTGGCTTTCCGGTAACTGCTTATCGCCTGATCACGCTGCCCATTGGCAAGATAGGCTTCACCCAGACTGTCATGGACATTCGCCGACTCCGGGTGTGCGCTGGCATTCCATTGGAAGACCGTTACGGCCTCCGGTAGACGCTTCATTCTCAACAGGCGATAGCCCAGTGAGTTCAAAGCTCTCTCGGAAACGTCGTACTCAGTGCTGGTGGCGCCCAATGCTTCATATGCACGCGTCATCCCAGGGATGCCCTGCGACAGCGCCACCGGCACCAGCAGGTCGCTCAGGCTCCTTTTCGCCAGCTCAATCGGCTTGCCGTGGAGCACCGACATCAGCTCCTTGCCCAAGGTCGCCACCGTTTCGCCCTGCCAGTAGTTGTCCAGGATGATCACCACCGATTGGTCCTGTTTGGCGCGGAGCCAATAGCTCTGGTAGCCGGGAACACTGCCCGTATGCGATTCCACCTTGTAGGTGCCGCCCGCCGGCAGCGACCAGTTCTCCACCTCCCAGCCGTATCCATACCCTGAACGATGGTTTGTCCACATCGCTTGCCGGGACTGCTCTGCCAATAACAGATCGCCGTACAACGCCTGATCCAGCCGAAACAGATCGTCTGCCGTGGAATAGAGTCCGGCTGCAGCGAACGAGACGCTGGGGTCGATCGGCATGGGTCGCGCCAGGCTGAGGTCGGGCCGGGTTCGATAGCCGGTTGCCAAGCGCGGAACGAGTTCGCTGGCGTGATACAGCCCGCTCGCCGTCATGCCCGCCTTGTCCAGGATCCGCTGCTGCAGGTTCACTTCGTAGCTGGCCCCGGTCACTTTCTCGATGATCAGGCCAAGCAGGAAGTATCCGTTGTTGTTGTACCGCCACTCCGCCCCCGGAACGCTCACCAGCCTCCCGGGGATCCACGCCTTGGCGAAATCCTCTGGCTCGAACGAAAGCCGCGCCTGCGTGTTCCACCACGGGTCTTCGTAGCTGCGCGGCAGATCGGCGACGCCGGAAGTATGGTTCAGTAGCTGCGCGATGGTGACGGTGGCTGCAGGTGTGTTTGCGTATAGCGCAGGCAGGTACTCACCGAGTGTTCCGTCCAGTCGCAAGCTGTTTTCCTGCACCAGTTGCATCACCAGGATCGCGGTGATCGGCTTGCTCAACGAGCCGATGCGAAAAACAGCGTCGTCCGTGTTTGCTACCTGCCATTCCCGGTTGGCTAGTCCGTAGGCGCCGCGATAGATGATGCGTCCGTGCTGGGCGACTAGCACAACGCCGTTGAAGCTGCGGTTCGCTGCATAGCTGTCCACCAATTGCTTCAGCTCAGCTGGGCCGGCCTGTGCCTTTGCCGTTGCGGCGGTGCCGGCCAACAGTGCAAGAACGCTTGCTGCTACGAGAATGACCCGGAGAAAATTCCGACTTCCTTTCATGGAAAACAGCAACATGGTGCCGGGCATTCCTGTGACTCGTCAGTAGATACGCAGTTTAACGGTCCCGAGCACGCGCCAACTGGCCCAGCAACCGTGACTGATGACCTATGAAACGCACCAGAACTCACTCACCAATTTTCACGCAACGGGTGAATATTGGTGCGTGCAATGCATGGAGCCGATCAATAGATTCGGGCACAGGATCATTGTCCCGTCACATGAGGTCCGCGCAGCCGATCCAGTTGCGCCGCCCGAACCTGTCCATGTTCGTATACCCAGTCAGAGCCGAAGAGCAGTCCCCCCATTCCGTGATCCACTTGGCGGACTGGCCAGAGATTGCCACTTCCAGTGCAAATCAGATGGAGAAGATCCTGGGTTCCGCGCTGCGGTCAGAGATACGAAGCAGATTCCAGGCAGGCGTCGCGGTTCCCTTGCCGCGGACCAAGCCCAGCAGGGGCATCAACATCAATCTGTCGGCAGGCGAGTCACTCAAGGTGCTGGTGCACAATGAAATAGTACGGAGCCGGATCACGCATGAGGCGCTGGCGCGGTCCCTGAGCATTCCCACATCATCATTGAAACGGGCGCTGGACCTGCAACAACCGGCGGACGTCGACCTACTTTCCAGCATGGTGGCAGCCTTGGGCAAGCGAATGGTCGCCTACATCTCCTAGCCTGGCGTTGTCCGCTGACGGCTGCGGATTGGCGGAACAGGCCTCCGGCAGATGGGCGGCGGCGCTCACCGCCCGCTTTCAATAACCGTATCGTACGCATCCGCGAGGTCGCTGGCGAAGCGCATGGAGACCGTCGTTCCGATGCCTACATCGCTCTGCGCGCTGACACTTCCACCCGCGCGCACCAGCAGGTCGTGCACGACGGACAGACCAAGCCCGCTGCCCTGCCCCCGAGGCTTGGTGGTGAAGAAAGGCTCGAAAGCGCGCGCCAGCACTTCCGCCTCCATGCCCGTGCCGGTATCCGCCAGGTCCAGCACAAATCGACTGCCGTCCCTCCGCGCGCGCAGGGTGAAGTCACCGCCGCCAGGCATCACATGATCCGCGTTCGCGGCCACGTTGAGGACCATCAGGTCGAACTGCATCCGGTCGAAGAACACGGGCGGCAGATCATCATCCAGCTTGATATCAATGTTCACCCCCGGCCCCATCAACTGCCGCACCATCGGCAGGAGCAGTTTCAATGCTTCGCCGGGATCGAACCACTCCTCAACCCCCTCCTCATGATGCACCAGGGACAGCAGCCGACGCGTCATCAGGTTGGCACGCACCAGCGCCGAGTCCACGCCAATCAGGGACTCCCGCATCCTCGCCCCATCATCGCTGCGTAGGCCGCCCTGTACGTAGCCGCCTGCAACCGCCAGAACATTGCCGAAGTCATGGGCGACGCCACTTGCCAGCCTGCCGACGGCTTCCATCTTCTGTGCCTGGACCAGCTGTGCGAAGGTCCTTTCGCGCTCGGCCATCTCTTCGGTCAGGCGTTGGTTGGCAATATCTAGCGCATCCCCGCGTTGTCTCGCCTCGAGAAAGCTCTCACGCAGCGCTGCCGAGCTTCGATCAAGCACGATCGTGATCATCAGGAACATCGCGGTGCTGAACGCCGCGTCGCCCAGAAGCGCGGCCGCTTCACCCTGGCGGCCGATATCGACCCAGATGCCCAGGAAGAAAGCGACGGTGATGCACAGGAACATCAACCACAGCGCCAAGCGCCCGACAATCAGCGCCGCGATGGCCAGCCAGATCGCCAGTACGGGTTGATCGAAACGCTGCCCTCCAAATCCGGAAGTCAGGTATGCGGGAATCAGGGTCACGCTGAAGATGCCCAGCAGTACATACGCGGCAGTTTCAAACTTCCCCCTGCGAATGAGGAAGAAGCTCATTGCCGCAACGCAGATCACGGACAGACTCAGCAACATGCTGGTCATTTCACCGGGCCGCCAGGGAATGTCCACCAGGAACGCCCGGTAACACCAGGCCGCCGCCGGCAATGCGGCCAGAAGAAAGGCGATCAGCTGGAGCATAGGCGCATTGCGCCGACTGACCGGGTCGGCAATGGGTACGTTACGGAGCCATCCCAGCACGCCCCGCCATAGCCGTGGGCCGACGCCCCACATGCTTTTGGCTGGCATCGACAGTTTGTTCTCCATCCCTGATCTCTCCACCCTTCTATCCGTCCGACAATAGGATGGAACAGTTGCCAACGATTCTGCAAAGGGCGCGGAGTCGAAACGCCGGTGGCATGGGTTGCTTACAGGAGCAGCAGATAGCCGACCCCGCGGACCGTGGTTAGCGGCAATTCGTTTCCGGTCGTAGCATGGACCTTGCGCCGCAGGCGATGGATCAGCATTTCGAGGCGATGGAGATCGAAGTCCTCCCCTTCGCTGCCCATATGCTGCAGGACGACGTCCCGCGCCACCACAGCTCCGTTGGCCTCTTCCAGCATGAGCAGGAACAGGCGCTCGCCTTCGGACAAGGCCACCTCCGCCCCGGAGGGCGAACAGAGGCGCCAGCCCTGTGCGATCAAGCCCCACCCAGCCTTCGATGGATCACGCGGAGCAGGCATCTGCGCGCCCGGCGAGGTCCGGCGCAGGACGCTGCGTACCGTGGCGACAAGCACGTCGATGCCCACCGGTTTGGCGAGATAGGCATCCGCCCCTTCCTCCAGCCCGCGGACGTGGTCCTCCGAACCACGCCGGCCAGTCAACATCACAATGCCGACATCACCGAGCTTGCGCAGGTGCTGCGTGACCATGAAGCCGCTCTCGTCAGGCAGGCCGACATCCACGATGAACAGGTCATGGGAGCGGAGACTCAGCGCCCGGTACAGATCCATTGCGCAGCGCACGCCATGGACGTCAAAACCTTCCTGTCGCAAGCCCGGGACAAGGACCTTCTCGCGCAGTTCGTCCTCGTCCTCGACCACCATCACGGACAGTTTTTTCGGTTGCTCCTGCATGCCGTCTCTACACGGTGACAAGCGCGCATGATCGCACCTGCCGTTGACCACGTCATTTCACCCCATAAGCCGCAAGCTGCGGCGCAACGGCTATCAGCCTTGGCTGCGGTAATGCTCAACCCATTCCACGGACTGGGCGACGCCGCCAAACGGGAAGATATGCAGGCTCACGGCTCCATGTGCTTCCGTCAGCCCGCTGGCCAGGCGATCAACAAACCGATCCGGCCCCGCCGTTGCAAACAGCTTGCCGATCGAGATGCCGTACTTGGACCAGATCGATGCGCTTGCACTGACGCCGCACATCGCCGCATAGCGTGCGAGCACGGCAACCCCTGCCGGGCCTGGCACACCCACGCGCACTGGGTGATTGATGCCGCGCTGGCGCAGCTCGGCCAGCCACGTCAACACAATGTCGGCATCAAACCCGAACTGGGTGACGATCAGTGGCACCATGCCACGGCCCTCGATGCTGCGGCATTTGCGCTCAAGTACTTCCCAGCGTTGGCGCTCATCCATCACCGGGTGACCTTCCGGGTGCCCGCCCACGCCGATGCGCTTGATACCCGAGCGCTCGAACACACCCGATTCAATCAGCGAGGCGCTATCGGCAAACGGACCCTTCGGGCTTGCTGCGTCCCCGGCAATCACGAAGCAGCGCTCGACTCCGGCGGCATCGACTGCGCGGGTAATGAACGACTCCACCTCAGCGAGCGAGGTGAAGCGTCGAGCCGGTACATGCAGCATGGGTTCAAAGCCCAATCCGCGAATTGCCACGGCTGCGGCCAGCCGCGCTGCGTTGTCTTCACCCGCCAGGTAGGGAATGAAGACGGTCGAGCCGGACGCCATGCGGGCTGCTGCTGCGGTCAATGCGGGAATGGCTTTGGCGCTCACTTCCAACGAGTAACCTGCGGTGATGTCGTTCGCGGACATGGGCATATCGGGATGATTCAAGGGTCTTACCGTAATGGCTTTCAAGTTAGCACCCCGCTCCGCTCTCTGATCTAGAGCGCGAAGCGCCGGTGAGCAGCTTGCTCGTGGTGTGCGTCAAACAGCGTCAGTGGTCTGGGTTCAACGGCGCGGCTTGTCTTCGGCCGCCTGGCCAATGGTCGAGGCGGCCACCGCGGTTGAGTTGCGGGCCAGCTCGATGAAGGCGCGCACATAGTCGATGCTGGTGTCCGTTTCACGCGCGCCAAGGAAGATCTGTTTGGCGATGCCGCGTGCGCCTAGACGCACCGGCACCACCTCCATCCTGCTTGCATATTCTTCCACCAACCAGCGCGGCAGTGCGGCCACGCCGCGGCCGCTGGCCACCATCTGCACCATGATGTCGGTGGTTTCGATGGCTTTGTGCCGCCGTGGCGTGACGCCGGCAGGCAGCAGGAACTGGCTGTAGATATCCAGGCGCTCGATATCCACCGGATAGCTGATCAGGACCTCGCGGGTCAGCTGCTGCGGCTTCACGTAGGTCGCCGAGGCCAGCGGATGGTCCTTGGCCACGACCAGGACCTGCTCGTAGTCAAACACGGGCTCGAACTTCAGGCCTGGCTTGAACAGGGGGTCGGGGGTGACCAGCAGGTCGATCTCATAGCCAAACAGCGCCCCGATTCCGCCGAACTGGAACTTCTGCCTGACATCCACGTCCACATCCGGCCATGCCGCCAGATAGGGCGACACCACCTTGAGCAGCCACTGGTAGCAGGGATGGCATTCCATGCCGATGCGCAGCGCGCCGCGCTCGCCCTGCGCGAACTGGCCCAAGCGCTCTTCGGCAAGGTCCAACTGTGGCAACACCCGGTTCGCTACCGCCAACAGGTATTGCCCGGACTGGGTGAGTCGCAGGCTTCGGCCTTCGCGCAGCCAGATGTCGGTACCCAACTGCTGTTCGAGCTTGCGGATGCTGTGGCTAAGGGCCGACTGGGTCAGGTTCAACACGCCTGCCGCGGCAGTCAAGGAGCCCTGCTTTTCGACTTGCTGGACGATGCTGAGATGGATGCGCTCAAGCATATGAATGAATTTTCTTCATGGAATGGTGAAATTAAACCATTTTACGTCATGGAAAACCGCAACTAGGATCGAACCTCACCAGCCGCTCCATTCAGCTGGCTGACGATCCAGCCCCCATGAAGGCAGAAATGACACACCCTCCCCCACTTCGCGTCGTCGCGGTTTCCGGTGGACTGCACCGCCCCTCCAAGGCCGCAGCCCTGGTTGAGCATCTGTCGAGCCTGATTGCTGCCGAGGTTTACTGCGAAACCCAGCTTGTCGAGCTGGGCCAGCTCGCCCCACACATGGCCGGCACCGTCAGACGCAGCGAACTCCCCGATACGGTGGAACTGGGACTGGCAGCAGTGGAGCAGGCGGATGTGCTGGTCGTCGCAACGCCGGTCTACCGCGGCTCGTACACAGGGCTGTTCAAGCACTTCTTCGACTTTGTTGACCAGGACGCGCTGATCGACACGCCCGTGCTGTTGGCCGCCACAGGTGGCAGCGAGCGCCATGCGCTGATGATCGACCACCAGTTGCGACCACTTTTCAGCTTCTTCCAGGCGCGTACCTTGCCGCTGGGGGTGTACGCGACCGACAAGGACTTCGCCGGCCATACGCTGGACAACGAGGATCTCATGCGGCGCGCCACGCTGGCGGTCGAGCGCGCATTGCCAGTACTCGAGTTAACCCGTCGCACGGCAACAAACACCACCCGAACCATCGCCGCAGCCTGAAAGCGATTCCCCCTGCCGAATCAGCACGACGCTGTGCCGGCCCTCATCCGCAGAACCTACGGTAGCGCCCCGCCATGAAAGACAACTTTGAATTCAGCATCAAGCGCATCAGCTTCGATGAAAACTACCAGCCATTGGACAGTACGCGGCTGACCACCAACTTCGCCAACCTGGCCAGAGGCAACAGCCGCCAGGAAAACCTTCGCAATACGCTGAAGATGATCGACAACCGGTTCAACAGCCTTGCCGATTGGGACAACCCAATGGGTGACCGCTATGCCGTCGAGCTCGAGATCATCTCTGCCGAGATGGAGGTTTCCGGTGCCGGCCAGGCAGACGCGTTCCCCCTGATCGAGATACTGAAGACAACCATCGTAGACAGCCGAACCAAGACGCGCATCGATGGAATCGTTGGAAACAACTTCTCTTCTTATGTGCGCGACTACGACTTCAGCGTGCTGTTGCCGGACTACAACAGCACCCGGACCGCATTTGCCGCGCCGGATGACTTCGGCGACCTGCACGGAAAGCTGTTCAAGCACTTCGTGAACTCGCGCGCCTACCAAGAGAACTTCAGCAAACCGCCGGTGATCTGCATCAGCGCATCCAGCAGCAAGATCTACCACCGCACCGCCAATCAGCACCCTGCGCTGGGCGTGGAATACCTGCAGAACGAGCTTTCCTCAACTGACCAGTACTTCGCCAAGATGGGCATGCAGGTCCGTTTCTTCATGCCGCCGGATAGCGTTGCACCGTTGGCGTTCTACTTCTTTGGTGACCTGCTGGGCGACTACACCGACCTGGAACTGATCGGCACCATCAGCACGATGGAGACCTTCCAGAAGATCTACCGGCCAGAGATCTACAACGCCAATTCTGCAGCAGGAAGTGTCTATCAGCCCAGTTTGAAGCATCAGGACTACTCGCTGACAAAGATTGTCTATGACCGTGAGGAGCGCAGTCAGTTGGCAATCAAGCAAGGACGCTTCACCGAAGAGAACTTCATCAAGCCTCACCGGCAGACGCTGGAACAGTGGGCCGCTGCCTGCGCGCTCTGATCACTCCAAGGATTACCAAACAACCTGCCATGAAGAAATTGTTGCCCACCTCTACCGCTGGAAGTCTGCCCAAACCCGCCTGGCTTGCCCAACCCGAAAAACTCTGGTCGCCGTGGAAGCTCCAGGACGAGGAACTGCTTGAAGGCAAGCAGGACGCGCTGCGTCTGTCCCTGCACGAACAGCTGCAGGCCGGCATCGACATCGTCAGTGATGGTGAGCAGACCCGCCAGCACTTCGTCACCACCTTCATCGAGCACCTGGACGGCGTTGACTTCGAAAAGCGCGAAACCGTGCGGATCCGCAACCGCTACGACGCCAGCGTGCCAACCGTGGTCGGCGCGGTCAGCCGGCAGAAGCCGGTCTTCGTCGAGGATGCCAAGTTCCTGCGCCAGCAGACCAAGCAACCGATCAAATGGGCCTTGCCCGGGCCGATGACGATGATCGACACGCTCTACGACGACCATTACAAAAGCCGCGAGAAGCTGGCCTGGGAATTCGCCAAGATCCTCAATCAGGAGGCCAAGGAACTGGAGGCAGCGGGTGTCGACATCATCCAGTTCGACGAACCCGCTTTCAATGTCTTCTTCGATGAAGTGAATGATTGGGGGGTTGCCGCTCTCGAGCGCGCGATTGAAGGCCTCAAATGCGAGACCGCCGTGCACATCTGCTACGGCTACGGCATCAAGGCCAATACCGACTGGAAGAAGACCCTGGGCTCGGAATGGCGCCAGTACGAGGAGTCCTTCCCGAAACTGCAGCAGTCCAGCATCGACATCATCTCGCTGGAATGCCAGAACTCGCACGTCCCGATCGATCTGATCGAACTCGTACGCGGAAAGAAAGTGATGGTAGGTGCCATCGATGTGGCCAGTGACATCATTGAAACGCCAGAGGATGTCGCCAATACCCTGCGTAAGGCATTGCAGTTCGTGGATGCTGACAAACTCTATCCATCCACCAATTGCGGCATGGCTCCGCTGTCTCGCCCGGTTGCAAGAGGCAAGCTGCATGCACTAAGTACAGGCGCTGAGATCGTTCGTCGCGAACTGTTGGCCTGAGCTACGTAGCCCGGGTAGGCGCTGCGTATTGTCAGCTACGCGCACGCCGGTAATGCATGGCCACCGCGCCGTTGCGCAACGGCGTTGATGAGATCAGCTCAAGCCGCCGCGTATTGGCCAGCCCGCGCTGATAGAGGGTCGGCCCGTGGCCGGCGATCCTGGGGTGAATGAGGAACCTGTACTCGTCGATCAGATCCAGCCTATCCAACTCGGTAGCGAGCATACCGCTACCGAGCAGCACGCCAGCCGGGGTCGCCTCCTTGAGCTCCTGCACGCGCGTGCGCAAGTCCCCCCCGAGGTGGTGGCTATTGGTCCATGGCAGGTCCTTTCGCGTTGACGACACCACGTACTTCGGCTTGGTCTCCAGCTTGACCGCCCAGTCACGCATGGCCGCTGTCGCATCCTCGTCACCGCGGGCGACAGCCGGCCAGTAGGCCTCCATCATCTCGTAGGTGATCCGGCCCCAAAGCATCGCCCCGGCCTCGTCCATAAGGCGACTGAAGAACGCATGTGTTTCATCGTCTGCGATACCTTCCTGGTGATCGACACAACCGTCCAGGGTGAGATTCAGGCTGAAAGTCAGAAGTCCCATGTGAGCCATCTCGAAGTCGGGGGTTCTACCGGATTGGCGCCCGCCAGCGTGTGCATTACAGCACCGCCCGGGTATTCATGTCGTGATTAGCCAACACCTGCATGCCCTGCAGCAACTGACAGAGCGAAGATTATCTGGGCCATATAGTAGAGCGGCAGTCCCCATAGCCGGTTGATCGCCCCCGGCGCGACGAAGCGGTTGCGGGCGACCGCGACGTCGGAGATCGCAAACATCACCGCAGCAACCGCCGGCAGCCACATTGCGGAGGCCGCACTTGCTGCAATCGCCAAGGCGCACATGGCGACAATGGCTGTCACATATGCGCCAACGGCGCCGCGATAGAACGACTTCAAGTGGTTCCAGAGCCATGCCATAACCGCGACTCCGAGGCAGCTCATGACGGCGAGCCCCGCAAATAACGCGGAGCCCGCAATGGGCTTGGACGCAAACGCCATGGCGTAAGCCACATGCGCGAGCAGGAAGCTGGCCAGTCCAAACAGGAAGATGCGGCTCTTCTGAGAGAGCAGGAAGACATCGCCCACCCAACTCAGCGCTAGCCCAAGCAGAATCCATTGACCGTAGGAGGATGCCATCGCGTCGAGCTGAAGCGCCAACGCCAGGAATGCGGTACTGGCAGCAACTTTCAGCAGGACTTTGCCGGTTTTCCAGCCGCTGTACTCGCAGAGCAGCAGCGCCGCACAGGCAGCGAGGCAAGCGATGATTGTGCAGCTAGTCGCGGTCGGCATGGTGATCGGCGTTTCCCAACGCTGCAGTGAAGTCAAGCTGAAAGTGCGGTACGGAGGCGTGAACTGTCGGCCGCGGCTACGGTGACCAGAGGCCGAACGGAATCACCGCCAGCCTGCTCGCCAAGATTGCCTTGGCCGATGCCGTCGGGGCAACAGCGCCGTTCCAGACCCAGAGATGGGAACTTGCGTATCTGTTGCACCCGCGTCGCCGTACTCATCACACGCTTGGGCTATTCTTCCACCCAAGAAGCGCATTCCAGTACTCCACATCGCTCAGCCAAGCCGACAGGTCGCCGCCCGCATGTTCAGAGTCGATCCAACGTCTGTTGACGAAAGACCCCTTGGAGTCGCCGCTCGGCGCACCGTCCGCTGGTGCAAGGGCGCACGGAGCACCATTGTCGATAGCGTGGCCGAAGAAGTGCCGGTTGCGATGCGCTACAACGGCGAGCCCTTCTCGGTAATGATGGCCACACCGTCGGATCTGGAAGACCTGGCGTTGGGCTTCTCGCTGACCGAAGGGCTCATCACCGATGCCTCCGAGTTGATCGGGGTCGAAGTACGCCCGTGCATTGAGGGCATTGAGCTGCACATGCAGGTATCCCTTGCCGCACCTGCAGCCACGCTATCAGCGACGTCCGGCCGGGCCTTGCCCGGCCGTAGCGGCTGCGGTTTGTGCGGCGCACGACTGCTGGAAGACGTGGTGCGGCTGACACCGCCGATTCAGGCGCCATCGACCTTTCCGCTTGCCTCACTTCGGTTGGCTCTGTCCTCGCTTCCCGCAATGCAGCCCTTGAACCTGGCCTCGGGCTCCACCCATGCTGCGGCATGGGTGGAGTTGGACGGGCGAATCTTGCACGTTCGAGAGGATGTCGGTAGGCACAACGCATTGGACAAGCTGGTCGGTGGCCTGCGCCGCGGGTCCGTCTCTACCGAAGCAGGCCTCGCCCTTATTTCGAGCCGGGCCAGCTATGAAATGGTGAGCAAGGCCGCCCACGCTGGTATGGCCGTTGTTGCTGCCGTTTCTGCGCCGACGGCGCTTGCCATCGATCTGGCTGACGCAGCTGGTATCTGCCTGATCGGCTTCGCCCGGCGCGATCGATTCAACGTGTATTCGCACCCGGAACGATTGCTGGGATTCGACGATTCAAATAAGGAATGGTGAACCTCCGGAAACAGCTTGCGAGAACAGCAGAAAGCACGCGCCGGGAAATCACGCGGAAACAACATTCGCACGCTCAGTGTTGCAGTCGGATCTGGAGGTACCCCGTCGCCTGGAGTGAGATCCTGGAGGTATCGTGTGCGAGGCCCGCTTGACGATCACAGCGTCTTGACCTGGTTTGACGGTGGCGGTCGCAAGCAGACGTTCGACACCCCATCGCAAGTGACAACGGCCGCCGGGAGCAGGTATCGGGTTCGCCCTCCCTTCTTCGATGTACCCCTGAGAGAGTGAGGCTTCAACATGACCGAGAAGGACATCCCCGGCATTCGCCAATACGATGCTCCGGCTGGCGGCTGGGGGGCGCTCCAGGCAACTGCCAAGGCGATCAGCGAGCAAATGGCCGCTCCGGAAGCTGCGATCACCCTGTTCCGGACCAACAAGCCTGAGGGCTTCGATTGCCCCGGCTGCGCGTGGCCTGACCGCAAGCACACTTCGACCTTCCAGTTCTGCGAGAACGGCGCGAAGGCGGTGACCTGGGAGGCCACCAAGAAGCGGGTCACCCCGGAGTTCTTGGCGGCAAACAGCGTTTCCTCGCTTCTGGAAATGACGGATTTCCAGTTGGAGGATCAGGGGCGTCTGACCCATCCCTTGGCCTACAACCCGGAGAAGGACATCTATGAGGCGGTGGAATGGGATGAGGCGCTCAGCCGGATCGGGCAAATCCTGCGCGAGCAGCCCGACCCGAACATGGTTGAGTTCTACACCTCCGGGCGCGCTTCCAACGAAGCTGCATTCCTTTACCAGATATTTGCCCGTGAATACGGGACGAACAACTTCCCCGACTGCTCCAACATGTGCCATGAGGCAACCAGCGTTGGCCTGCCGTCGTCGATAGGTATCGGCAAGGGGACCGTCTCGCTGGATGATTTCGATGCCTGCGAGCTGATCATTTCCATAGGACACAATCCTGGGACCAACCACCCCCGCATGATGGGAACGCTGCACGAGGTCGCACGCCGCGGCGCTCCGATCATCGTCCTCAATCCGCTGCGCGAACGAGCCCTGGAGCGCTTCGCCGATCCGCAGGATCCGTTGGAGATGGCGACACTCGGGGCAACCGAGATTGCCTCTTCCTATCTGCAGCCGCGCATAGGCGGCGATGCGGCCGCGCTGAAAGGCATCATGAAGGCCTTGCTGGAGATGGAGGTTGCCGAGGGCAGCGACGCCGGCATTCTGGACCGCGCGTTCATTGAAGAGCACACCCGGGGATTCGACGGCTTGGCCGAAGACCTGCGCGCAGCAAGCTGGGAAGCAATCGTGTCCGAATCTGGCTTGCTTGAGGACGATCTGCGCAAGGTCGCCCAAGCCTATGCCAAGTCGAACGCGACCATCGTCACCTACGGCATGGGCATCACCCAGCACAGCACAGGCACCAGGAATGTCCAGCAGATAGCAAACCTGTTGCTCCTGCGCGGCAACTTCGGAAAGCCCGGCGCAGGTATTTGCCCACTACGCGGGCACTCCAATGTGCAGGGAGATCGCAGTGTCGGCATCACTGAAAAACCAAGCGCAGAGATGATCGATCGAATCGAAAGGCGGTTCGGATTCCGTGCGCCAGGCGATCATGGTCACGATGCTGTTGCTGCCATGCAGGCCATCATTGAAGGCCGCTCGACCGTACTGATCTGTCTCGGCGGCAATCTGGCGGTAGCGCTACCCGACGGCGACGCCTGTTTCGCCGGCATGCGCGGGCTGGAGATGTCGGTACACATCGCGACCAAGCTCAACCGGAGCCATTTACTGGTCGGCAAGAACACCTTCATCCTGCCCTGCCTAGGCCGGACCGAACTGGACATTCAAGCCACAGGGCCGCAGGCAGTCACCGTCGAAGACTCCATGTCAATGGTGCATGCATCGCGCGGAAAGCTGAAGCCAGCCTCTGAGCAGCTGCGTTCAGAGCCGGCAATCGTTGCCGGCATCGCCAGCGCCACCCTGCCATCGAGTCGCGTGCAGTGGATGGAATTGGTGGCCGACTACGATCTGATACGCGAAGCCATCGAAGCGGTGTTCCCGGATTTCTCGGACTACAACGCCAGAATCCGGATTCCCGGTGGCTTCCGCCTGCCACTGCCGCCTACTGAACGTGTCTGGCGTACGGCGTCGGGGAAGGCGGAGTTCCTTCGCTTCCCGGGGCTGGCCGAAGACCCAAAACCTGCTGACAAGGCGGTACTCAAGCTGGCAACGATTCGGAGCCACGACCAGTACAACACCACCATCTACAGCCTGGATGATCGCTACCGTGGTGTCTTCGGTCGTCGTGATGTCGTGTTCATGAACGAAGCGGACATGATCGAGCGTGGGATTCAGCAGGGCGATCGGATTCGTATCCGGACGGCGCTGGACAACGAGGGCAACAGGGTTCTAGAGAACGTCATTGCGGTGAGCTACCAGATCTCCCGTGGGTCCGTAGCGACGTATTACCCCGAAGGAAACTGCCTTATCCCACTGAGCTACATCGACCCTGCCAGTGGCACGCCTTCCTACAAATCAGTGCCGGTGCACATAAGCCGGGCATAGTCACGTCCTGGCTTTCGTGATGCATAGTGGTTGAAGACTGTCTGGCGAGCGGTCTCAAGCGGTGTTGCTTCATGACGCTGCTTCAACTCTCTCCAGCCGGAACACCTTTCCCCGCCGCGAACGCGAGGAACTGCTGGATGGGAAGCGACTTCGCATAGAGCCAGCCCTGCCCGAACTGCACATCAGAATGCTTCAGATAGGCTTCCTGCTCCAGCGTCTCGATTCCTTCGGCAATGACCGTCAGCTTCAGGGCATGCGCCATGTTGATGATGTGGTCCGCCACGATGCTCTGCGCGGCGTCAGCGCCGATAACACGGGTGAAGGACTTGTCTATCTTGAGTGCGTCTAGCGAGAGGCCTTCAAGCAGGGAGAGGCTTGAATAGCCTGTACCGAAGTCATCAATGGTGACTCGGTAGCCAAGGGAGCGGGCGTTTCCGATAACCGCTGCCGCCGCCGCGGCATTGATGAACCCCCGTTCGGTGATCTCCAGCCAGATCTGTGTCGGCTGGAGACCCGCCTTTGCCACTGCTGCGTTCAAGCCATGCAGGAACCGGCCACTCTCCATCTCATTGGCGGGTATGTTGATAGAGAGATGGGCATCGGCACGTCCGCGCAGATACTGGCTCATTTCGGCCACCCCTACGTCGATCACCAGATCGGTCAGCGGTGAGATGAGACCGGTGGCCTCCGCCAGCGGAATGAACTGGTCAGGGAATGCCATCGGCGTACCTGGCCGCTGCCACCTGACCAGCGCCTCGGCACCGATGCACAGCCCATCTGCAAGATTGATGATCGGCTGGTAATGAACCACGAATTCCCTGTTCCTGATCGCCAACTCCAGCGTCTTCGCCGGCGACAGCTGCTGCCTCGATACCCAGATGATGAGGCCGATCAGTATCAACGAGATCGCCGCGCCGATGGGTAACAGGTAACGCCAGTCCAAGCCTGCCGTGGCTCCGGTCAGTGCAGTATCAGTCAGCGCAAAGGCGACGAGGCCAGCCGCAGGCCGGGAGGAAAAGGCGTGTCTAGCGCCATTGTCCGGATCCGCTCCCGCAAGCAGCTTCTGCATCACCTGCGGCTTGACGACCCCAGAGGCTTCGAGAACCCGCCCGTCCCGACTCGCCACGCCATACACGACCTGGGTACTGATCACCAGGTCGGTAAGCCTGCCTGGGGTAATCAGCACACCATAGTCGCCGTGGCGGACCTCGACCCGGGGCTCTCCACTGAACAACCTGGGCAACTCGGCATAGGAGAGTGTGCTGCCGTCCCCAAGATCCAGATCTGCATCGCCGGCCGGCACTGGCGGCGAGATCACGCCAAGCCGGGTGCACACCAGCTGACCATCCCGGAAGTAACCAAGATCCTCGATGCTGCGCGCATCGGCAACCACCTGGCCCATTTCCTTCAAGTGTTCGGACGAGCAGTCGGCTCTATCGATGCGGCCGGCGCGCACGAGTGCGCGCTTGGCATCATCCAGCGTACGCTCGGTGCGCTTTGCAGTGGAAGCAGCGACATCATCCAGATGCTGTTGCTGCGAGCCCAGCGC
Source organism: Stenotrophomonas sp. STEN023 (assembly GCF_056760135.1). Taxonomy (NCBI): domain Bacteria; kingdom Pseudomonadati; phylum Pseudomonadota; class Gammaproteobacteria; order Lysobacterales; family Lysobacteraceae; genus Stenotrophomonas; species Stenotrophomonas sp. STEN023. The sequence continues at coordinate 65,407 of NZ_JBRREF010000001.1, forward strand.
CTGCTCGCGCTGCACCCAGGACAAGCCGATCAACGGAAGAACACCCGCCGCAATTGCCAGAACGCCGGCGGCAAGCAGTACCGATTTCCGTCTCATGCAACCCCGCCGTCTCGGCACGCGTCCAATTCCGACAGCGTACCGTAAAGGCACTGTGTTGCGACGGGGCGGTGCAACTTGCTTGTGATTGACATTGCGCCGGCCCAACTCGCAGTATCCGTCCGCGCCGTTCTTCGAGTCGCAACAACAGCTTGGGGGCCGAAGGTGAAACCTTCGACCCCCAAGGGTTGTTACCAACTGTACTTCACACCCAACAGACCATTCACGTTGCGGAAGCTGTTCTCTCCGCGCTGGATCCCCAGCTCTGCCCAGGTCGACAGGCGCTTGGACAATTGCGCTTCAAAGCCGGTCTTTACCTCGTAGGTGTTTTCCGGCGTTGCATTGTCGACTGCCATACCATCGAACGTCACACGGTGTGAATCATTACCTTGGTTCCACCAGTTCAGCGCAAGATACGGCTGGACTCGACGGGCATCCACGACGCTGTGCCCAAAGACCCGCACGCCTACACGAGTACTCAGTTCACCAGCCGCAGACGTTTCAACCACGGTCCCATTGGCTTCCTGATGCGCACCTGACTTGATCTTGTAGGAGCTCGCCAGCAACTGCGCCTGCGGCTCGACATAGAGCCGGCTCTTCTCGCTCGCATAGATCTGGAACGCATAGCCAGCCTCTACGGACGCGGTCGCCGCCGAGCTGTCATAGCGCTCCTCGGCAAGACCTTCACCCTGCACCTTGTTCTGGAAACGCCCGATCTGGGCCCAAGCATCGACATACAAACCACCAGCGTCCTTCGGATTCTGGTACCAGGTGCCGTAAGCACCCAGCGCGCTACCGCGCACCTTGCCAACGGCGGAATGCTGCGAGACCAGGGAAGAAACCAGGGTCTTTGCAGTGCCGGTAGCCAGCATCACACCGACGTTGAGGCGGTCGTCCTTTGAACGGAACAGATCCGTACCTACATGCAAAGCGCTGATATCGGTGCCGGACATCAGTTGGTTCGCGGTGATGGAATCGTTCTGATCATGCGTCACACGTGCCCAACTCACATTCGCTTCCGCGGCATCCAGAACCCGATCTCCCGAACGCTCATGGAGCGATGTCTGGAACATCGCCAATGCCGCACTGCGGTTGCCAGCGTAAGCACCGACTTCAGGCCGGATGATGGGAACGATTGGATCGACCGGACCAACTGGACCGACTGGGTCGACTGTGTCGATCGGATCCACTGGATCAATCGGATCAATCGGATCGACCGGATCGACTGGATCGACCGGATCAACCGGATCAACCGGATTGACGGTCTCAGTCGGCAGCTCGGAGCGGAGATACCAGTTTCCGTCGTTCAGATCGCTGGAGATGCCCTTGTGCAGGTAGTACTCATGCAGGCCGGCAACCGCACGACCAGACTGGAGGAACTGACCACCCGACAGGCCGTCGACCTGTACCAGCAGAATGCCGCGATCGGTCTGTGCGCCGGCACCACCGGCGTTGTTCACCTTCACCAACGTCGTGCCTGCGGTGTTGCCCTTCACATGCAAGCGGTCGGTCTCGGAGTTGTCGTCACCGAGGCGGACATTCATGTCGAGGCTGACATCACCTTCGTAATCGCCATCCACCGTCAAGGTCTTGAACTGGCCATCGCTGTGATCGAACGTAATGGAACCGTTGCGGCCAACGAAGTTCGCGACCTGGGAATCAGCAGTCATACGCCAGCTGCTGTCAGCCAGTTCAATCAATTCGAAACCACGCGTCGCGCCAGCCCACGAGGAACCATTGCTCAACGTAGCGTTGGCGGTTGCGCCCTGCGCGCCAACGAGGTCACCAGACAGGTTGGACGAGGCCGCGTCGAAGATGAAGTTCGCACTGGCTCCAACGTTCGCCAGAATGCCGTCATTCACGGTCGCGTCGACATCCTGGAACTTGACATTCGCAGGCTGCACGCCGGCCACGTCCAATGTATGGCCCTTGGACTCCAGCTGACTTTGGACGATGTTGACCTTGCCACCGTTCTGCACCGAAACTGCGTGCGCATCCTGTCCCGCAGTCGTAATGCTTCCGTACTGGAAGTCGACCACACCATCACTTTCAACCTGCACACCGTGGGCACCTTCGCCAGCCGTAGCGATGCTGTTGCTGAACGTTGCAATGACACCGCCATTGCTTGCACGTACGCCCATTGCGCCATCAGCAGCGGTGGCAATGTCGACATTCATCAAGCTCACCATCGAGCCCGGACCGTCCGACCATGCGCCATGCGCGCCAACACCATTGGTAGTGACGGAATTGGCCAGACCCTCGCCCATGAGATTCATGCTCACGCTTCCACCTTCCCTGGCGACCAGTCCGTGCGCGCCAGCGCCATGGGTAACAACCGAATCGCTACCCATCGATACATTTCCACCACGTTCAGAAAGTACGCCAAACGCTTGGTCCCCGCGTGTCGTGATCGAAGACAGGTAACTCCTGATGGCTCCGCTGGAACGCGCATGCAAACCGTGCGCGCCTTCGCCATGGGTATCGACAGTGTTCCTCTCTTCCAGTCGCACCAAGCTGCCTTCACGTTGCGACAGAACACCCGACGCCCTATCACCAAGCGTCGTGATCCTGGAGCCATCAATCGAGATGTCTCCACCGTTCAAGCGCTCCTCATTCCAGCCTGCCTGCGCGCCGTTGGCGCCATTGCCATTGGTGGTGATTGATGTGTTTGTGACGCTGACCCGACCATCGTTGAACGCAAGTACGCCATCACCGGTCGTGCCTTTGTTCTCGTCCCTGTCCACCACGGTATTGATTGTTACGTTTCTAAGAATCAGGTTGCTACCCGCGCCTCCCGAGAGGGCAGCTTCGCCACGGAAATCGCCCGAGTGCATGTCGATACGGCCACCAATCATCTGCATACGGCTGCCGTTCATTACGGTGACACCCTGCCAGGAACCTGACACGGAGGTATTGGTCATGCTCACGAATGCCCCCAGATCCGCAGTAATTCCCGAACCGGTTTCTGCTTCGATGACACCGCCACGGGTTACTACCGTCGAATCAACGCCCTCGGCAAGAACCGCGTGTCTGACAGCGCCATCGGCAGAAACCCGGACATTTGTGAGCTCCGCCACGCCGCCATCTTTCGCCCTCACCGCCCAACGGGCGTTGTTCGAGGTGATGGTGGAATTCTGCAGGCGATACACCTCACCCTCCCCAATTACAACCGGCCCTTCGATGTCGACCGCGTTCGCGGCCGTAGAAAGGAGCGCGCACTTGATGGCGACGAACGCAGCGGACCTACGCAGCACTGACTTACTCATGAATACTCTCCCTGACTGAACGAGATTTGATTGCAAATTCCTGAAACCAATGAGCTGGAACGCCACGTCCCAGCGCACCGCCTCGGGCATCGAAGCGATCGGTTTCTATTGGAGTGAGACCTTATCCGGCGATTCCGGATGGCTCCATGCAAGAACTTTCAAAATCACGTCGCGGCATCATCAGAGGCTGAATACTCGCTTCAGAAACGCGCGGAAAATGCATTCCGCACTCGCAGGCAATCGCTCACGCGCCTTCACTTTTCGTAATCGACAACGATGCAGATCAGCGCGCCTCTCGCTCCGCATTTTCGCTGTTCAGATCGTGCTTTCCCCGACATTGCATGAAAGCAACGCGAGGTGGCTGTCATTCGCCAATCAACGCCAGGCCACCCGCGATGCCGCTTGAACGCGGCCACAGATCTGGTTCAACGAGCGGGCTCGTCGGCGTCACAGGGATGGAACATGGCAGCACCTACCGCACAGCGATGTAGGCGTCCGACTCGATGTCGATGGCAATGTTTCGTTGAAACCCAATCACACCTGCGCGTGCCCTGCTGGACGCGCCGTGCTCATACATCATGATTCTGCGTAGCAGTATTGACGGGTATTCGCATTCATTGGCGGATCAGATTGACACGCCAACTATCACGCTTGAAGCGTTGAACAGCACGGCGACAGGGGCACCATCCTGCAGTTCCAACACAGCAGTGCTACCTCTGGTGATCACAGCGACAACACTGCAACCGTGCCCAATGTCCACCACGACTTCATCGTTCACGGCGCCCAGCGTGATCCTCCCGACCTTGCCGCTGAACTGATTTCGCGCCGAGCACCGCGCGCCCTTGTCTTGCGCCAGTATCACCGATGACGCCTTGATCAAAGCGTACGCTGGCATGCCTACTTCAAGCCCCAACGATTCCATGCTGCCATGGGTAATGGTCGCAACGACCGTCAGCCCGGGCGCGACTTCAATCTGCACCTCATCGTTGACCGCACCAGCGGCAACAGCGCTGATCCTGCCGTGGAATTGATTGCGTGCGCTGGTGATCATGCCGATTCTCCGTATCAGTGCCATGTCTTCGTCCAGACCAGCGGGAGCCTGCTGGGATTGCAGAAAGGCGCGGTGCGCACGTTCCAGCTGCTCGAAGCGTGCAACCAGCTGGCGACCGCGTTCGGTCAGTTGGGCGCCACCGCCGCCACGGCCGCCTACGCTGCGCGCCACCAGCGGTTCGCCCGCTGCGGTGTTCATCGCGTCCACGGCATCCCATGCATTCTTGTAGGTCATGCCCATCCGCTTGGCGGCTTGGCTGATCGACCCGCAGGCGTCGATGAAGCCCAACAAGGCGAAGCGCCCGCGACCGCCCAGGCTTTGCCCGGCCACGTTCAGCCATAGGCTGCCTTGCAGCTCAAGCATGGGGTCGGTCTCGCTCATCTTGTCTGGTCCTGCCTGCAGTAGTTGCTGCCAGTGTAAGGCCCGGGCGATCTCCTTCCGGCTTGATATCGATCAAGGACGACCTGGCGCTGGCCGCTGAGAATCCCCGCATCGGTCACGAAGTTGACCTTACCGCACCGTTATATCATCTTGGATATAGCGAACCCGAGGAATGCGATCATGCGCACTTGTCGTTTCGTTCTGCCGCTGTCAGCCCTACTGCTTCCCCTGTCCGCCGCAGCTGCCGATACGGCAGCCGCCCCTCCGGTTTTCACCTTGGGCAGTGTCGACGTCCATGCCGAGCGCGGCACCTCCCCTACCGTCGCCGAGCGCAGCCTGGATGCCGACCGCATCCAGCAACTGGACCGCAACACCGTCGGCGACGCTGTCAGCGTGCTGCCCGGCGTCAGCCAGGCGCGCAATTCCCGTAACGAGGACATGGTCTACCTGCGCGGCTTTGACCCCCGCCAGGTACCGGTGTTCCTTGATGGCGTTCCGCTCTATGTCCCTTATGACGGCTATGTCGATTTCGGCCGTTTCACCACTTTCGACCTCGCCCGCATCGACGTCGCGAGCGGCGCCGCTTCGCTGCTCTACGGCCCCAACATCCTGGGCGGTGCCATCAACCTGATCAGCCGGCGGCCAGAGCGCCCATTCGAGGCCGACCTGCGCCTTGGCATCGCGGATGGCGGCGAGCGCAAGGCAGCAGTGAACCTTGGCGGCCGCCAAGGTGATTGGTACTACCAGATCGGTTGGTCGATCCTTAAGGCGGATGAATTTCCGCTTCCCGACGGTTTCGTGGATTACAAACGCGTGCCTACCGACACCGGCGATGATCGCCGCAATGCCGATCATGAGGATCGCAGGCTGTCGTTCAAACTCGGTTACGCGCCGCGCGAGGGCGATGAATATGCCATCGGCTACGCCCGTCAGGATGGCGAGAAGGGCAACCCGGTTTACACGGGCACCGCTCGCAGCGGCATCCGTTACTGGCGTTGGCCGTGGTGGGACAAGGACAGCCTTTACTTCATCGGCAATACCCAGCTTGGCCAGCACACGACACTGCGCACCCGCCTGTACCGCGATACCTACGGCAACGGGCTGGAGGCCTACACCGACGGCAGCTATCAGACCGCCCTGGACAACACCAGTTTCCCCAGCATCTACGACGACAAGACAATTGGTGGCTCGCTCACCTTGGCCAACAACGCACTGTCCCGCCAGCAGCTGCAGCTTGCGCTGCATTACAAGGAAGACCAGCACAGCGAGCGCAACCCACACTCGCCGACCAAGGACTACCGCGATGTCACCACCTCGGTGGCGATTGAAGACCGCATCGCCTTGACCGACACCGCGCACCTGCGAGCAGGCGTCGGCTATGATCGCCGTCAGGCCAAACGGGTCTATTACTGGCCTACCGGCAGCGCCGACGCCACCAATGCAGTACTTGAGTACTTGCAGCAATTGGCGCCAGACCAGCAATGGTATGCAAGTGCCGCCCGTCGCACCCGCTTCCCCACCATCAAGGACCGCTACTCGGCCCGCATGGGCGCCGCCCTCCCCAACCCGGACCTGGCACCTGAGCACGCCACGCATTTTGAACTGGGCCTGCGCGGCAGCTGGTGGCAAGGCAGCCAGCTACAGGCAGCTGTGTTCCACAGCCGCATTGATGACCTGATCCAGACTGCGATAGTTGCCTCCACGGAGTGCGGCGGACGTACCTGCAACCAGGCGCAGAACATCGGCCGCGCCCGCAACGTTGGCTTGGAGCTCGGTCTGCAACAGCATCTTGGCGACGACTGGGATCTGCAGGGCAGCTACACCTGGCTGCGCCGTACAAACCTGGAAAACCGCAACGTGGCCCTGCTCGACACCCCGCGGCAGCGGCTGTTCATGGCGGTTGCCTGGCAGTTGCAGCCGCAGCTGCGACTGCAGGCCACGCTGGAGGCCGAACAAGGCCGCAAGGTCAGCTATGCCGACACTGCACGACCGGTACGCGCCCTGCCGGGCTTCAGCACCACCGGACTGAAAGCGAGCTGGTCGTCGCGTGGCAATGTCGACTTCGATCTGGGTGTGCGCAATATCGGCGACAAATGGTATGAGCTGGCCGATGGCTACCCGATGCCCGGCCGCACCTGGTTTGCCAACGCCAACTGGAAGTATTGAGCATGAGCAGTCTTCAACCAGCACGCATCGCCGCCCTCGTGCATGACGGCAACGGCGAGCCTGATGGACTGCTGGCGGCATTCGCTGCCCGCCAGCTCGCAGCAGGCCATCGCGTCCGCGGGCTGGTGCACCTTCCGTATGAGCCAAGCGCCACAGGCAAACACATGGTGCTGATGGACGTGACCGATCCACAGTCGCGTTACCCGATCAGCCAGGCGCTGGGCGCTGCCTCCTGTGGCTGCAATCTTGATCCCCGCGGCATCGCTGATGCCAGCGTGGTACTGCGTCGCGCAGTGCAGGAACCCGCGGCGCTGGTGATCGCCAATCGTTTCGGCACCTTGGAGTCACAGGGAGGTGGCATGGCCGACGAACTGCTGGCACTGATGCTGGCCGGCATTCCCCTACTCACAGCAGTGAAGCTGCCTTATCTGAGTGCATGGAGGGACTTCACCGGCGGCATGGCGGTTGAACTCCCCGCTACGGACCACGCACTTCAACAGTGGTGGGATGGCTGTCGTTCGCAAGATCAGGAGGTGACATGAAGCGTCGCGCATTGTTGCAGGCGTTTGCGCTTGCTCCGCTGTTGCTTGCCGGGGGCAAGTTATTGGCCATGCCCGCACAACGGGTGTTGCGCTTGGGTGAATCCAAGAGCACGCCGCAGCGGGTATTTGCCGCCGGCGCACCCGCGGCGGTGCTGGTAGCGGCAATCGCGCCGCAACGGCTGCTGGGTTGGCCGATGCGGGTTTCGCCTGCAGCACTGGCGCAGCTACCTGCTTCACTGCGCAGCTTGCCGATGGTCGGTCGGCTTGCCGGTCGTGGCAGCACCGTCAGCCTTGAACGCCTGCTTGAGCTGCAGCCGGATCTGGTGCTGGATGCCGGTGATTTCGACGCAAGCTACCGCGATTCCGCCGAGCGCGTTTGGCAGCAGACTGGCATTCCGGTCGAGCTGGTAGCTGGCCGCCTGCCCGATCATCCCGCACAGCTGCGCCATGTCGGCAGGCTGCTCGGCGTTACCGCGCGTGGCGAGGCGCTGGCGCAGGCAGCGGAAGCACAGCTGGCGCTGGTACGCGAGGTACTCGTCGCCCGCCCTGCCAGCTCGCGCCCGACAGTCTATTACGGCCGCGGTAGCGATGGACTTGAAAGTGGCCTGGCCGGCTCGATCAACACGGAGGTCATCGAGTTCTGCGGTGGCCGCAATGTTGCGGCGGCGGCGGGTAAAGGAGGCCTGGCACGTGTCTCATTGGAGCAGCTGCTGGCTTGGGACCCGGACGTGATCCTCACCCAGGATGCCGCTTTTGCTGCAAGCGCTGCCAAGGACGGGCGTTGGCGCAGCCTGCGTGCGGTTCGCGAAGGCCGCCTGCACTGCGCGCCGTCGCTGCCGTTTGGCTGGCTGGATGGGCCGCCCGGCATCAATCGTCTGCCGGGCTTGCCGTGGTTGTTGTCGCGCCTGCACCCAGGCGCGTCGCCTGCGCTTGCGCCAAACGCGTTACGTGCGCGCATCAGCGCGCTGCATCAGCTGCTATGGAGCCAGCCATTGCCTGATGAGATCGCTCGCAGCCTGGATGGTCGCCTGTGACAATGCGGCCAATGCCGCGTTGGGCTTGGCATGCCGGAGGCTGGGCGCTGCTGGCGACAATGGTGTTGCTGGCATTCTCGCTTGGCAAGTTCCCCATATCTCCAGCAACCTTGATGCAGGCGATCAGCTGGCAGCTGTTCGGCATCGGCGAGCCAAGCCCGCCTGCCGTGCATGCGGCGCTGTGGAACATCCGCCTGCCACGCGTGATCGCCGCGGTGCTGATTGGCGCCGTATTGTCTGCTGCAGGGGCCGCCTACCAGGCAATGTTCCGCAATCCTCTGGTCTCGCCCGACATTCTCGGTGTGTCAGCGGGCGCAGGGCTCGGTGCGTCGCTGGCACTGTTCCTCGGCCTGCCTTTGCTGCTGGTGCAGGGATTCGCGTTTGCCGGCGGGCTGGCCGCAGTTGGCCTTGTCTGTCTGGTAGCCGCACTTGTGCGCCGGCACGAGCCGATATTGGTATTGGTGCTGGCCGGCGTTGCAGTATCAGCGCTGTTGGGCGCTGGCATCTCGCTGCTGAAGTTGCTGGCAGATCCTTACACACAGCTTCCCTCGATCACGTTCTGGCTGCTCGGTGGCTTGAACGCGGTTGTGGTTGATGATCTACGCGTGACTGCACCGCTGCTGCTGGTCGGCTTGTTACCGCTGCTATTGCTGCGCTGGCGGGTCAACCTGCTGAGCCTGGGCGACGAAGAAGCAAGTGCATTGGGAGTCGCGGTCACGCCGTTGCGCTGGACGCTGATTGCCGCCGCTACACTGTGCACCGCTGCCGCTGTGTCACTGGCTGGCATCATCGGCTGGGTTGGGCTGGTGGTGCCGCATATAGCACGTCTGCTGGTAGGCGCGGACTTCCGTCGGCTGTTGCCGGCCAGCCTGTTGCTTGGTGCCAGCTTTCTGCTTGCCGCCGACACGCTTGCACGCACTTTGGCTCCGATTGAACTGCCGCTTGGCATTCTTACTGCGTTCGTGGGCGTTCCGTGCTTCCTGTTGGTGCTTGCACGCAGCGAGAGCCGTGTATGAGCACGGAAGTCAAGCTGCTGGAAGCAAGCCAATTGGCGATCGGCCACCGTCGGCGTCCCTTGGGCACACCCCTGGATCTGCACCTGCAGGCAGGCGAAGTGCTATGCCTGCTGGGCCCCAATGGCTGCGGCAAGACCACCCTGTTCCGCACGCTGCTTGGCCTGCTTCCTGCCGTTTCCGGACAGGTTGAGTTGCAGGGGGCGCCACTGCATCTGCTCGGCCGCAGCCAGCGTGCCCGCCAACTGGCTTACGTTCCGCAGTCGGCGCCCTTCGCCTTTGCTTGGCGAGTACTGGAAGTGGTTGCCATGGGCCGCGCCGCCCATCTTGGTGTGCTGGCCACGCCAACGCGTGCAGATGAAGCGATTGCCATTGACTGCCTGGATCAGCTTGGGATCGCGACGTTGGCACAGCGTGTGGTCAGCACACTCAGCGGCGGCGAGCGCCAGCTGGTGTTGATCGCGCGCGCACTTGCCCAACGTGCGCAGGTCCTGATCATGGACGAACCCACCGCCAGTCTCGATTTCGGCAACCAGCTACGCATTCTGGACACGGTCCGGACGCTCGCTGATCGCGGCATCGGCGTGCTGCTGTCCACCCACCAGCCGCAGCATGCGCTGCAGGTGGCTGACCGCATTGCACTGATGGCCAATGGAAGCCTGCAAGCGGTTGGACCAGCGCATCAAGTAGCTACGCCAGAGCGGCTCGCGCAGCTATACAACGTCGATGCCTCACGTATTTCCACCGCTCTTCCTACCTTGCAGCAACTGTCCTGATGACCTCACTTCCAGCCCCGATCGATCATATGTCCCGTTACCGCCAACACCTGCTGGCCTGCGGCTTCCAAGCCAAGCCAGCCAGCGATTGGGATGCGCGGGCGTCTCAATCCAGCTGGAAGCGACGGCATGACGACTACAGCGAGGCCTTCCTGGCACGGCTCGACCTGAGCGGTGTGGACAGTGTGCTTGACGTGGGATGCGGCCCTGGCTTGCTGAGCATTCCAATCGCCGCGCAGGTGCAACAGGTTCACGCGCTGGACTACAGCCAGGGCATGCTTGATGGCCTGCATGCTGCCATCGGCGTGCAGCAGGTACACAACATTGAAGCACACCACTTGTCATGGGAGGACGACTGGAGTGAAGTGCCTGTCTGTGACGTCGCCATCGCCTCACGTTCGCTGATGGTGCCCGAGCTCGAACGGGCGCTGATGAAGCTCGATGCGCACGCCTCGCAGCGCGCCTACGTGACCTGCACAACGCAACCGCGTACTGGTGTCGTGGAGCTTGCAGCATTGCTTGACCGGCAATGGATCCCCATGCCAGACCATCGCTATGTGATGGAGCTGCTTTGGGACATGCGACGGGAACCCCGGCTCGATTACCTGCCGGTTTCAGCATTGGACCAGGCGCAGACTGCCGAGGACCTGATTCGTCAGACGGAGCAGTTGTTCGGCGAGCTGCAGATAGATGAGCGCAACAAGGTAGCGCAGTGGCACGACCAGTCGCCACTGAACCGGCTTGGGCTGGCACCGACAAAACGCTGGGCCTTCCTATCCTGGGATACGGGCCATGGTGCAAACGATAGCCACTATGCGTCCGATAATCCTGTTGGACTGAGCCGTTAGCTGAAAACTCATTCATGACGTCCCGTTGTGCGGCGAACAGGAATATCAGCGCATGGAGGTTTCGACGGCTTCCACACGGTTTGGCTGTTCCTGCACCCGCGCAACAATCCGCTCCGCCTTGAATCGCCGCAGGCGGCGGTTGCTGATGGTCAACCCATCCACGTTGCCAGCCAGGTCCCGGGTGAATGTGATCGTCCCGCGTGAAGCAGTGAAGCGGTCGCCACCAACCGCATCGAGTCCGATGTCGTACTGGCGTGGCCAACTGAGCATCAACTGTCCGTTCGCGACGCGCACGTTGTAGGTGGTCGCGATCTCGTCGCTTCGGTATTGCCCGGTGAAAGCGGCCAGCGCAGCAGTAACGGGCACGGCTTCGTTTAGTCGATTGAACACCCGTTCCGTGGGCCAGGAATCCCGGATCCGTAGTTCAAGCCGGGCATTGGATGTGGCGCTGGATGCAGGTGCGACGAAGCGCCATTCGTGTGCCTGTTGGCCAGGACGGAACGCACCACCACCAATTGGCACGAACGCCGCAGCTGCACCGACCTGGCGCAAAGCGCCGTCCTTCCACTCCATCCGCACCACCTCATCGGTCAACGGGCTCCAATAGGTGCCTGCCAATGCCGCCTGCTCGGCTGCTGGCATTGCCATGGCCGGTTTCAGTGCGGCAACGGTCATGCTGTGACCCAGATACACGTCGGCCACCTTGCGCACTAGCTCGCCCGGCGCAATCGTCGATCCATTGCACAGCGCTACAACCGCTAACTGCTGATCAGGGAACAGAATGGATTCCGTACGGTAGCCGCCGTCAATGCCATCGTGGCCCAACGCTCGCAGGCCACGATACCCGGCCAGTCGAAGGCCTCCGCCGTAGCCGATTTCGGTGCCGTCGTTCAATTTACCGGACGTCTGTATCAAGGCATTCAGCGGCTTGCCGCCAACGTGTGCATCAATCAGGTTCTGCTGCCACTTGAGCAGGTCGCCAACCGTACTGAACACGCCCGTGGAACCGAAATATTCAGCATTGGGAATACTGATACGCCAACCGCCCTCGCGCATGATGTAGGCGGATGCGCGCCGCGGAACGATCTCGTTGTGGTCGTCGTGGTAATGGGTGTCGGTCATGCCCAGCGGCTTGAAGATCCGCTCGTCAGCGAATGCCCGCATCGATTTTCCCGATACCCGCTGCACGATCGTCGCCAACAGCGTATAGGCGGAGTTGCCATAGACCACCTCGCTACCAGGATCAAAGTTGGTAGCGCGCTGACGCGTTATCGCCCATAGCGCGTCTGCTTGGGTATAGAGATCATCGGCGCGCCAGCCAGCAAGGTTCAGCAGCTGCCCCTGCTCCCGCAGGCCACTGGTGTGGTGCATCAACTGCGCGATGGTGATGGTCTTCCCGTAGTCCGGCATCTCCGGCAGGTAGGTGCGGATGTCGTCATCAAGCGACAGCTTGCCGTCCTGCGCCAATAGACCAATGGAGAACGCGGTGAACTGTTTGGAGAGGGAGGCGATGTAGAAAACCGAATCCGGTGTGATCGCGGCGCCGTGCTCGAGGTTCGACATGCCATAACCGCGTGCATGGTCCAGCAGCCCATTGCGCGAGATGCCTACGGCGCAGCCTGGCGTTGCCAGGCCTGCCCATGGTGCAAAGATCGCGTCCACCTGCTGGTGTCGGTCGACGGAGCTGGCATCAGTGGCGTGTGCTCTGTCAGCTGCCGCAGCGGAGGCTGCGGCGATGGCCGCCATCAACAATACCGAACAGGGGTTGCGCATCGGAACCTTCAGGTTTGGGCAGAGCAGCAGTGGCCAGCACGCTAGCATCGCAGTCGCCAACCCACCCTCTCCCAGAAGTCATTCATCTGGCTCGTTCGCTTTCTGGCACGGTTCAAAGTGCTGCTTCGCTGCATAGCGTCGGTTCAGCGCTAGCGCCCGGCACCTGAGCACGTGTGGGTTCCAGGGCGTTCCAGCCCCACAAACGCCCGGTCTTCTGGGCCTTCAGCAGATGCCGAGATGTGGTTCAGCTTCCCGTGCTGCCCCGACATTGGCGCCAACCCCCTGATATCTGGGACAATTGCCGTCGGCCGGCGTTCCCGGCCCGTTACAGCATGGACCCGCATCGAGGCGGTCATCGCTCTGCTGTCCATTCATGGCTTACTGCCGCTATTCCCGGATCGTCATTTGAACGCCATCGATACACCTGTTGCCCCTGCCCTGCCCCTGGCCGATCGCCTGCGCGAAGCGCTGGATCTGCTGGAGGCGATCGAAGCCGATCGCGGCATGCTCGACGCGCTGCCCGAAGCAGACCGCGTGCGCCTGCACCAGGTCGTCGCCAAGGTATTCCACCCGGAACCGAAGGCGCGCCGGCAGATGCTCAAGAAGCAGGCCCGGGAGCGCCATCAGGAGAAGGTGCGCAAGTCCGAAGCATTGCTTGAACAGACCGGCATCCGCGCCCTGCGCCGCAAACCGGTATTCAGCACGCCGAACTACTTCCCGCCGCATGCCGCCGGCCTGCACGATGCCAGCAACGGTGAAGGCGCTGCCGTAGTCGATGAGCCGGTGCATTCGCCCGAACTACGCCATTGCTATGTCTGCAAGCAGAAGTTCACCCAGCTGCATCACTTCTACGACCAGATGTGCCCGGCCTGCGCCGACCTGAACTACATCAAGCGCACCGAGACCGCCGACCTGCGCGGACGTGTGGCACTGCTGACCGGTGGCCGCGTCAAAATCGGATATCAGGCTGGTTTGAAACTGCTGCGTGCCGGTGCCGAGCTGATCGTCACCACCCGCTTCCCGCGCGACTCGGCGGCACGATATGCCGAAGAACCCGACTTCGCCGTGTGGGGCCACCGCCTGCAGGTATACGGGCTGGATCTGCGCCACACGCCCAGCGTGGAAGCGTTCTGCAGCGAGCTGCTGGCCACGCGCACCCGCCTGGACTTCATCATCAACAACGCCTGCCAGACCGTACGCCGTCCGCCGCAGTTCTACGCGCATATGATGGCTGGCGAGACCGCTGCCGTGCAGAGCCTGCCGGACACCATCCGCAAGCTGATCGGTAATTATGAAGGCCTGCGCAGCGCTGACCTGCTACCGGTCGCAGCCGCCGCGCTGCCGTCGCCGCAAGCGATCGGCACTGATGGGCTGACCCGCGCCGCCGAGTTGTCGCAGGTGCCGCTGCTGGCCGACGAACTGTTGGGCCAGCACCACCTGTTCCCGGATGGCCGCCTCGATCAGGACCTGCAGCAGGTGGATCTGCGCGACAGCAATTCCTGGCGTCTGCGCATGGCCGAAGTACCGTCGGTGGAGCTGTTGGAAACGCAGCTGGTCAATGCCATCGCACCGTTCATCATCAATGCGCGCCTGAAGCCGCTGATGCTGGCCACGCCCGAGCGCGACAAGCACATCGTCAACGTGTCGGCGATGGAAGGTCAGTTCTACCGCAACTTCAAGACCACCCGTCACCCGCACACAAACATGGCTAAAGCCGCGCTGAACATGATGACGCGCACCTCGGCAGCCGATTACCAGAACGACGGCATCCACATGAACAGTGTGGATACCGGTTGGGTGACCGACGAAGATCCGGCGGGCCTGGCAGCGCGCAAGGTGCAGGAAGAACGCTTCCACCCACCATTGGACATCGTTGATGGCGCCGCACGCATCGTCGACCCGATCATCCACGGCTTCAACACTGGCGAGCACGTCTGGGGCCAGTTCCTGAAGGACTACGCACCTACCGATTGGTAAGGCTGCAGCAGTTTGAACCGAGATCTCGACGCTCCCTCCCGCTGCAAATCCTCTCGCCAATGGCTCGGGCCCGGCTACCTTCATCCTGTCGTAAGGTATGCCGGCGCCCTACTGACGACCCGGACCGCTCGCAGATACTGAATCGCGACACCATGATCTGCGTCGGCACTGACTGCGGAATGGATTGACAAGTGAAGAAGAAGTCCTTGCCTGTAGGTATGTCGGTGCTGCCGCGTGAGTTCTACCGCCGTCACCCGACATCGGTGGCTCCGGACCTGCTCAACAAGCTACTCCTGCGCGCGGATGGTCGCTGTGCGCGCATCGTTGAAGTTGAAGCCTATGCTGGCAGCGAGGATCCTGCTGCCCACTCGTATCGCGGAAAGACAGCTCGCAACGCAACGATGTTCGGCCCGCCAGGACATCTATATGTCTATTTCACCTATGGCATGCACTGGGGCAGCAACGCGGTCTGCGGGGAAGTCGATGAAGGCGTGGGAGTGCTGCTGCGCGCAGCGCAGCCGCTTGACGGCCTGGATCTGATGCAGCGTGCCAGACCTGCCGCGAAACGCTTGATCGATCTGGCCAACGGCCCTGGCAAGCTTTCGCAGGCGTTCGGCATCAACCGCGAATTTGATGGTGCGGATCTCGTTAACGGCGATCATGGCATCCGCATCGTGTCTGATGGCACGCCTCCGCCAGCGTCGCCGGCAATAGGTCCACGCGTTGGGATATCCAAAGCCGTGGACTTGCCGTGGCGCTGGTCAGTGCCGGGGCATCCGTGTGTTTCAAGGGGTTAGTCACCGTATTGGTCAACTGTCTGGCGAACGACACCTATGCGGCGCGATCCTCGCAGAGACACTGAACATCGCGCAGCTATCTCAACCGCAGGCCCATAGAGCCACGACTTGCCATTGACCCGGTAATTTTACCGAACTTACCTGCGAGTCTTTACGTATTGCCTGCGGTTTGTGCATGCCGAATTCTAGTCATCGGTGCTTGAAGCGCCTCCCCTCCCCGCGCGGACCGGTGACCATGAGCAGATTCCCTCCTCCCACTGCTATCGCCGGAGTGATTGCTGGCGTGGTTTCCCTGTTTGGCTTGGCCTCACCGGCGCACGCGGTTGAGGGCGGGCTGGGTCGCTCCATCACCGGCCTGCAGGTCACCGACTACGCCGGCGTGGTTCCGCCGAAACCCGGTTGGAACATGGCGCTGGGCTATGTCCATTACTCCGGGCAATTCGACGCCGATCGCGAGCTGCCGATCAGTGGCGTCGCCACCTTGGGCATGGACGCCAGCTTCGATCTGTACTCGATCAGCGGTGTGTATGTGTGGCCGACCAAACCCGGACGCTGGAACTTCGCTTCATTGTTGACCGTGCCATTTGCCAACATCGACCTCACCGCGCATGTCTCTGCCGGACGTCTGACGGGCCAGGTCAACGACAGCCTCAAAGGTGATCTCTACGACATCAGTTTCTCACCGGTGACGGCGGGCTACCATTTCGACGAGACCCACCATCTGTCGCTGGCACTATCGATATCCGCTCCGGCAGGCAGCTATGACCCGGATCGATTGGCAAACCCCAGCCTCAACGCCTGGGTGTATACGCCCACGGTTGCCTACACCCAACTTAGCAGTCATGGCACGGTGGAATGGAGCACGTCCGCGGGCATTGATTTCTCAACCCGCAACAATGCGACCAACTACCGCAGCGGTGCCGTATTCCACGTCGACTCACAACTGGTCAAGCGCTGGCCCAACGGTTGGGGGCTTGGCGGAGTTGGTGGCTGGATCGAGCAGATCGGCGATGACAGCGGGCCGCTTGCCGACCGCCTCAATGGCTTCAAGGGCCACTCACTCGCTGCTGGCGCCGTCGTCTCGTATACGCACAAGCATGAAGACATGAGCGTGGCGGTGTCATTGCGCTGGCTGCATGAATTCGATGTCAGCCGGCGGCTGGAAGGCGATCCGCTGATGCTTACTGGGACGATATCCTTCTGATCGGGTCCGTCCCGTACACGCCAACGGAGCACTGGCCGATCGCGCCGTTGGCCATGACAGCACACGCGCACGACAGGTCACCGAGCAGGACCTCGCCTAGGAGCGTCAGGCTTCCCGCTGCGCTGATTGGCTCAGCGTGGATACAGCAAGGTCACAGTGAAGCGCAGACCCCAATCCGGGCCGCCACGCGGCGTCTCCATATAGCCGCGAACGCCGCCCTGGAAGCTGATCATCTGACTGCCAATCTTTGTCACCTTCGAATAGCCGATGTTCAACGGCACGCTCCACTGACTCGCTTTCCAGTCATAGGAAGACTCCATATTGAAGGTCAGCGTACGGCCGCCGGGGAACGCGCGCGAAAGGAAGGGCTGCACGAAGCTTGTGCTGATATCGGAGCGCCGGCTACCTACGCCGGCCACGTCGACAATATGGTTGACCAACGCTCCGTAGGTCCACTGGTGATCCTGTTTGAGCAGAACGAGCGTTGGCCCCGCGCCCCAGGTATCAGCACTCAGATCGTCGGTGCCGGTCGGTACCAAAAGCACAGGACCAACACCCCAGACCAGACCTCCAGGGCCAGATTCTTTCGGGGAGAAAAAGAAGCTCTGGGTGATATCACCCATCCCGGCCTGGTCTGTGCCCGGAATTACGTTGTCCTGGTAGACCAAAGGAAGAATGGTGCGCGAAATGACGTTCCAATCCTCGGAGATGGAGAACGGCGCAACCGGCTGGACGTTCAGCTGATGCCGGTAGCCTTCATCACCCCAGGTTTCATCATAGTTGTACTGAAGCGGCACGCTGATCAAGGCGGCGACGGGATTGGACAGCTTTTTGGCAAGTTCGTCTGCATCCTGGGCGGCGGCCATCCCAGGTATGACCGGGGCTGCCGCAAGGACAAGGATCAAGAAAGGCTTCATCGTCTGCATTCCTCTTGGTTCCAATGTGGCTTTCAATGCACGCTGCGCTGCAGGTCCAGCATTGGCTCCTGCGGAACCATGGTCATGCCTGTGGTCGGGCGATCCAGATCCAGCACCAGGCTCACTGCCAACGAGAACGCCAGCAGCAGCAGCGAGGTAGCCTTCCGCTGTTGCGCGCGCTCGTAACCGACCAGGCCGGCAGCCAGAAGTGCAAAGAACAACAGCATGCGCAGGATTCGTGGTGGAATGTGGTCTTGTCGCGCCGCATAACGTTCCGCAGCCAGGTCAATCGACTCATTGGTGGTACTGATCAGCAACGACGCACGCGGCGTGTCGTGGAAGCTCGCCACCCCTTGCGTCATGGCGTTCCAGAGCTCGTTTTGCGCGGAGACCGTGCGAGCGTACCGCCGCACCTCTTCATCGGCGCTACCTGCCCTCGCGAACTCCACCCGGACATCGATGTAGCGCCGCAGCACATCCCGCACCCGATCAGCTTCGCCGACCGGCAAAAGATCGGTCCGTAACCAGGTCGTACCGAGTGCATTGGCCTCTTTGACCACGAGTTGACGGCGTTCGTCGTATCGTCCAAGCGCTATCGAGAACGTAAATCCGATCAACAACGCCAGAAGGCCAAGTACCGACGTCATTGCGAAAGCGTCGCCGTCTGCCATCTCGTCCGAGGCAAGTTCATCTTTTGCAAAAACGGGCTTGCTTGAACGCCAAGCATCTCGTTGGCGTCGAATCAGTGCGCCGATCTCCCGAGCACCCAACAGCAACAGAAGAAACAGTATCGTCAGTAGCCACAATGGAAGATAGGGGTAACTGGTTGAGAACATGTTTACCTCATTCCGATCTGGCCTTGGCGCGAGGCGCAACTATCTGATTGCGAGGGCTGCCTTTGCTGGCAGGACGCGATGGTGTCATAGCATGTGCCATGCAGTTGGCACTTACCTCAGTAAAGCCATCAACTTCCTCCCGGTATTTCTACTGGCAGAGCGCCGTACTCACTTGAATCTTGGCTGGTAGATTTACTGGGGAAAGCTAAGCATTGCCACGCATGCACAAGCTGCGACTACGCGCCACAGTTCGGGGGCACTGAAGACGTCAGCGAGGACATCATGAGTCAGCCTCCCCTCCCCCCCGAACCAGCCAAAAAGCCCACTACGTCCACCGTTCTTGCCCGTGGCCGCACGCACCTTGCCAACGAGCGCACGCATCTGGCTTACCTTCGCACCACGGTTTCGTTGATTGGCTTTGGAATCACCATCAATCGGTTCAGTGGCTACCTCATCCAGAATGACGATGTGCCAAAGGGTGACCACCTGCTGCTGCGCAATGCCGAGAGCGCGGGCTTCGGAATGGTTGTACTTGGCCTCGCCCTGCTGGTCTGGTCGCTACTTCGCTATAGAGATGTCAGCAGGGACATCGATCGTGGGGTGATGGTGTCGCGTCATCGCGCAACCACCATCGTCACCCTGGGCCTGCTATTTCTCGGTGGCGTGACTGCCGTCTGGCTGTTCATCAGCTGAGGAGCATGACGATGAAGATCTGTCCGATACGGGTGACGCTGTCATTGCTGTTGGCCACATTGATTTTGATTGCCGCGCCGCTGATACATGTTCATGCAAAGTCCGCGACTGGCTCGGCGCCTGCTTCTGCCGAGCCCGGAATACCACGCAGCTCGGGCAGATGACAGGCCTGATGCAAGCACTGCACTGGCAAACGAAAGCTGCTGCCGGGCCATGCTCCAACTACGGTTGATTGGAAGCCAGGGCGCACTGGTGATCTGGCGCTCCAGGCACTTGTAAGCGCCGTTATTCCGGCTCGGCATGCCCATGGTGCTGACGCTCACGAATCTCCTCCATGTCCCTCTCCAGGAAGTAATTGAGGAATGTCCGTACCACCGCGATCGCCGCAAGCTGGCCAATCGCGTCCCATGTGGTGTAGATCGATGATTCGATGATGTCTGCGGCCAACTGGAACGTAAGCGCGGCAACCAGCCATCGTCCATAGTCGAGCCAGATGTCACGCCGCTGCACATTGGTTCCACCTTTCGCCAGTATCTTCATGACCTTTACGAACGCAATCGCCGTTGCGGCGACGATGAGGATCAAGGCGAGCATGTCGATCACGGCGACTGTTGGCTCTGTCAGACGTATCAGCCACGCTCTCAACGGCAGCACTTCCTGCT
The DNA here is from genome assembly GCF_056760135.1 of Stenotrophomonas sp. STEN023. Lineage (NCBI taxonomy): Bacteria > Pseudomonadati > Pseudomonadota > Gammaproteobacteria > Lysobacterales > Lysobacteraceae > Stenotrophomonas > Stenotrophomonas sp. STEN023. Next base: position 85,439 of record NZ_JBRREF010000001.1, read on the forward strand.
CCCTTGCGATAACAGCCACTACGTTCATCTCCAACCCTTCTCATTCAAGGTTTCATTGCACGAGAACACGCTGCACGCAGCGCTTGTCCATCCGACCCAAGGCGATGCTCACCGACTGTCATCCTCGTACCGGCAATCATTCCCGCTGACGCTCGCCAACCAACGTTGCTCGAAGCTTCGCTCGTAGATGGCCCAGGCGCATCAGTAAACCTTCCCTCCATACCTGCGTAGTCTTACTTGGAGCAGTAAATGTACTGAGCTGGCCTAGGCCTTTTTTCTGTAGCCGGCGTACCGGCGCAGGAACATATTTCAACGGGTAATCCCTGCCCTGCAGCAACGTCGCCCCGTCGCTTCCGCAATTGGTTCTTCGGGTGCTCTGAACGTATCGGCGGCAGTTCAGTACCGACTCCCTGGAGAGAGACACTCATGGCCAGCAAACGTTCCGGCGCAGCGTCCAGCACTTCGTCCGCCCCAACTCCCAACATCCTGCCGCGTCCGGACTTCAAGTTCCCCGGTGCGGTTGGCCGGACGTACCTGGAGTCGGATCCACCACAGTTTCCGCAACCAGTAGCCGCGCCCGATGGGGCGCCGAACATCGTCCTGCTGCTGATTGATGACTGCGGCTTCGGCCAGTACGGCACCTTTGGCGGCGGGATACCCTCGCCAACCATGGACAAGCTGGCCGCCGAAGGCCTGCGCTTCAACCGCTTCCATACCACTGCGCTGTGCAGCCCAACCCGTGCCGCGCTGATCACCGGGCGCAATCATCACTCCGCCTCGTTCGCCGGCATCACCGAGCTGGCCACTGGATACGATGGCTACACCTGCGTGTTGCCCAAGAGCTGCGGAACCGTTGGTGAAGTGCTGCGCCAGAACGGCTACATGACCGCGTGGATCGGCAAGAACCACAACACACCGCCGTGGGACACCAGCCAGGCCGGGCCATTCGACCGCTGGGCAAATGGTCTGGGGTTCGACTATTTCTATGGTTTCAATGCGGGCGACATGAACCATTGGGATCCGATTCTCTACGAGAACCGCAACCTCGTCCCGAAATCTACCGATCCTGATTACCACCTCACCACTGACATTGTCGACAAGGCCATCGCCTGGGTACGCCAGGTCAGCAGCCTGGCTGCCAACCACCCCTACATGCTCTATGTCGCCACCGGCGCTACGCATGCGCCGCACCATATATGGAGTGAGTGGGCGGACAAATTCAAAGGGCAGTTCGATGGTGGCTGGGACAAGTACCGTGAGCTGACCCTGGAGCGGCAGAAGAAGCTGGGCGTCGTTCCCAAGGACACCAAGTTGACCACCCGCTCGAAAGGATTGCCGGCATGGAGCTCGCTCAATGCTGACCAGAAGCGCCTCTACGCGCGGATGATGGAAGTGTTTGCCGGCTACGCAGCGCACTGTGACTACGAGCTTGGTCGCGTTGTCGATGCCTGCAAGGCACTTCCCGGCGGCGACAACACGATCTTCATCTATATCGCCGGCGACAACGGATCCAGCGCCGAAGGTGGCCTTGAGGGTTCACTGTGCGAGAACCTGTTCTTCAACGGCATCAGCGAGAAATGGACCGACAACATCAAGGTCATTGACGAGCTCGGCGGCCCCAAACACTTCAACCATTTCCCTTCCGCCTGGGCGCATGCAATGAACACGCCGTTCCAGTGGACCAAGCAGGTTGCCTCGCATTTTGGCGGCACCCGCAACCCGATGATCATCTCCTGGCCCGCCAGAATAAAAGACAAGGGCGCACTGCGCAGCCACTTTCTGCACACCATCGACCTTGTGCCGACGCTGTATGAACTGTGCGGGGTCACTGCACCACGCGAACTCAATGGTGTTGCACAGAAGCCAATTGAAGGCATCAGTTTCGCCTCGGCATTGTGGGATGCGAAGGCTGTGGAGACCCGCAAGACCCAGTACTTCGAGCTCGGCTGCAACCGAGGCCTGTATCACGATGGCTGGATGGCCTCCTCGCCTTCGTTCGTACCGTGGGAGCCGAACCGCGGCGAATGGGATCCAGACAGCGCACCGTGGGAACTCTACAACGTGGAGGAGGATTTCTCGCAGGCCAACGACCTTGCACGCAAACACCCGGAGAAACTGCGCCAGCTGCAGGACGCCTGGTGGGTTGAAGCCGCCAAGTACAACGTACTGCCGTTGGACTGGCGGGCGAGCGCGCGCTTGAATTCCGAAGCCATGGGCCGCCCAAGCCTGGTACGTGGCCGCGAGGAGATCACCTACTACCCCGGCACCATCGCCGTGCCGGATGGTGCCTCGCCGCCGATGCTCAACAAGTCCTGGACCATCACCGCCGAAATCGAGGTGCCCAAGGGACTTGCCGAGGGCATGATCGTCACCCACGGCGGGCTGGAAGGCGGCTATGGACTCTACCTTCGCGACGGAAAGCCGACCTTCGTCTACAACTTTCTCTCCCAGGAACGCACCACCTTCGCCGCCACACAGGCGCTGCCACCCGGCAAGACGAAATTGGTGGTCGACTTCAAGTACGACGGTGGCGGCATGGGCAAAGGCGGGACGATCACCCTCAGCGCCAATGGCAAAACCCTGCTCAAGGGACGCCTGGAACGTACGGTGCCGGTGCAGTTCTCGCTGGGCGAAGGATTGGACATCGGGATGGATATCGGCTCACCGATCGACTTCACCTATGAGCTTCCCTTTGTCTACACCGGCAAGATCAAACAGGTGCAGATCCGGCTGGGGAAGCTCGATATCGCTCCCAAGAAGAGCAGCGCTGCAGCGCAAAAGCAGGCAACGGCGAAGAAGGCCGCCAGAGCCTGATCGGCACCCACCAACACAGAGCGCTGTGCAGTTGCGCAGCGCTCTGTGCTTGTTCAACCTGTCGGCATCACTCCCTGCTCAAGTGCAGGCTCAGCCCTTCAGCGGTGTTCCGCACCAGTACCAGGTCGATATCAGGGTTGCGTCCACGGACCTTGACCAGCACATCCTCGCCGTCATCGATCTCGGTCTTGTACAGCGACGTCCCGTACTGCTTGCGAATTGCATCGCGGATGAGATGCGCCACGCGGTTCTCGTGGGTGCCCGCTGGTATTGGCACAAGCAGACTGCTCGCCTGCGCTCCTTCGGGTGTCAGTGAGAACTCGAGTTCACCGGCAACATTGGCGCTATGGTTGACCGCGATCCGCCACTTGTTGGACGGCTCGGCGCCGGCAGGCGGTGCAATGGCCACCACCGCGCCCAGCACGCCGAGGAGCAGATAACCAGCTTTGATTTTCATGAGCCACCTCGTCAGGTTGTCCATCCGGGGAAACGGCAAAGGTAAGCAGCACGCCTCCATCCGGTTATGAGCCGAGCACTCATTTGTCCGGATAGATGCGCTTCCATTCGTTCTTCATGTCCACAACGACCCATTTGCCAGTGGCTGCCGCATCCAGTGCCTTGTCCAAGGTGCCGATTTTCGAATTGCGATCGTAGGCCCATTCACGCTCGGCGTCGGTATGGTGAACCAATCCGGCAAAACGCGGCCCCTGCCCTGCGCTGGTCCATTGCAGCATCTCCAGATCGCCATCGGAATTACCGAAGGCGAACAGCGGGCGGCGCCCGATGAAGCGCTGGATGGCGACCGGCTTGCCTGCATGGTCATCCAACAGGCCCAGTTCGGGCAGTTTCATCAGGGTCGGCACGCCATCGCGCAGCCGGTATTCGAGCTCGCCGTAGCTGCCTATCACCTGGTTCGGCGGGATGCCGTAGGTCTGCTCGGCCCACGGCCGCATGAACTCCTGGCCGCCACCGGAGACGATATACGTGGTGTAACCATGCGCTCGCAGGTAGTCCAGCAACTCCCGCATGGGCTGGTAGATCATGTCGGTGAAGCGACGCTGGCTGGTGGGATGACGTGCGTGCTTGGCCCAGTCCAGTACCTGGGCATGGAACTCCTCCACACTCATGCCTGCGTGCGTGGTTGCCATGAGCTGCATCAAACCCTTCTCACCGCTTGCCAATGCCCCTTTTATGTCGCCGGCGAGGATTGACCGACTGGGTTCGGTGTCCTTCATTTCCGGATGCTGCGCAGCCAGTGCCCGCACCCGCTCCATCAGGAAGAACACCTGGAAGTACACCGGCTGCTCCGCCCATAGCGTGCCATCATTGTCGAAGGTGGCAATACGCTGCAGCTCCGGCACGAAGTCGGCGGAGCCGACGCTGGTAGTGCGGTCGACGAATGCGATGATCGCCTTGCGCGATGGACCGTCCTGCCACGACGGCAAGGGCTCGGCGGCCCAGGCGTAGGCGTGCATCAGCAGCGCCACAATCACGAATCCGCATCGCATCGAGAATCTTTTCACCACGCTCTCCTTTTCATCAGCGCCAGGCACTGCCCATCTGGATGTAGAAGGTCTCGTCCTCCGGCCCCCAGGCGTAATCGATGCCGGCATACATGCCCAGCTGGCGAACCAGCAGGTAGCGGAAACCCGCCCCTTTACTGACCTGGCTGGATCCGTCCACAAAGCTGTTATGACGGCCCCAGGTGCGGCCAGCACCGACAAAGCCAATCAAGGCCCAACGATGGCTGATGTTCCAGCGCAGTTCGGTCTCCAGCGTGGCCGCGCGTCGGTCCTGGTAGCGCGCCGAACCAATGCCGCGCAGGTCGATGTATGGCAAGCGATAGAAAGGCACCTCGCCATTGGCCCAGCGCATGTCTGCACGCAGGCCCAGCACCGTGCTGCTACCCAAAGGCAGGTAGCCGTACGCATGCCCTCGGTAGCTCTGGAAGTTGCTGTCGCTGCCGAAGGCTTCGTCATAGGCGTTGCCTTCGACCATTCCCAGCCAACCCCGCGAAGGAGTGAATGTGTTGTCGCGGCTGTCGTACTCCAACGACAAGCCCAGTCCCGAGGTCTTGCTGGCAAGTTCCTTGTCAGTGAAGAACGTGCGATCGCTGTCTGGATTGAACGAAAGCTCCAGATCCATGTAGATCCAGGCCAGGCCAAGGTACAGCTCGCGCTTGCCGAGACGGCGGAATACCTGCTGGAACGAGGCAATGCCATCGGCGTTATAGCTGATCTCACGGGGTGGAAGCAGCTTGTTGCCTGGCGTGTGGAAATCAAGATTCACAGATGCCTTGCCAACACCACCTCGATAGCGCCAACGGTCTTCGTCGAAGTGCAGCTCCGCGCCGGCACCAAATGCCTCGGTACCGTTGGAGGTGCGCATTGCCATAACACCATAGATGTCCGGTGCAACCATCGCGGGTTGCTCGCTGCTGCCTGGTACGACCGCAGGCCGCGCGTTGGGGCGGAAGAAAATGAGCGCGGCGCCACCACCATTGCCAACTGCAGGATCGGTGATGATGATAGGCACCGGCAGGAAACCGCCCTTGCGCTCCAATAGCCAGCGCGATGCGTCGAGCTTGCCGTCCTGCGGATCATGCATAAGCTCCCAGAATCCTGGCTTGTCATCTGCGATTTGCGTAGATGCGGCTGTGGTCACATCACCGCCAGTAGCGGCCGCTGGGTCTGCCGCAACCGCGTGCAAACTGGCAGCGCACGGTAGCAAGCCCAGCAGCTGCAGCCACAGTGGCAGCCGTGCAGGCATCAGTGGCGGAATCCACCGCCATGCATCCGTCCGCCGCCCAGCCCTGGCCGGAAGCCACCGACAGGTCGGCCGCTACCGCCGCCACTGCGCGGCACATTGACATGCGTGGGCTGGCGGGCGCTGATGCGTTCGTCACCACGTTCGCGCGCGGCGCGGTCGCGGTCCAGTGATTGCCGGGTCTGTCCGCTCAGATTCTTCGAGGTGTCCGGACGGGTGAGCTGGCTCCAGTCACCGTCATTGTAGTGATACACATGGCCATCGTGACCGGCATAGATGTTGTCATTGACGTCGACGACACCGCCATGATGCAGCGTGCCGGTATCGGCGTTGTAGTGGAAACCACCAGCGCCCTTGGCTTCATTACCCGCCCGGTCTTGCGTATCGAAGGCCGCGCCACCGGCAGCACCATGCGGTCCGGCAAGCGCACCACCCGCTGCCTCGGTCACCCGACCGGTACGGTCGTTGACCACGGTTCGTGCGCCTGCCGCTGCTGCGCGATCTGTATAGGGATTCACCGCCACCGCGCCACCACCAGCAACCACGCGACCGGTCTGCGGGTTGTAACGGATACCTTGCGCAGCGGCTGTGGTCGTGCCGGTATACAGATTGGTGTTGATACCAGCGCGGCCAGCACCACGGCCACCTGTCGCCTCGTTGTAGAAGCCTCCGCGTGCGCCGCGACCGACATTGCCTGTCCATGGATCAGCCCAGGCAGCAGCGGTGCCGCGCACAGCGGCGTTGCCCCAATGCCCGTAGACGTTCCATGCGGCCGCACCGCCGCCCCACCACCCCCACGGCGTGGCTGGCCCGTACCACGGTCCCCACCAGGGGCTGTAAGGCCCGTACCAACCGTCGTACCAGCCCCAACCCCAGCCAAACGTCCAACCAACCCAGGCGTTCCAGCCGAAGTACACCCCCATGCCATAGGTCAACGGGCAGCCATACCAGTAAGTACCGATCCAGGGACTGCAGGGATATGCAGTGCCGTACACCACCACGTTGTCGGACACCACGGTGCCGTAGTAGCCCGGCGTATAGCCAACCTGTACCTGGTCGTTGTCATGTGAGTAAATGCGAACGTAGGTGACGTAGTGCAGCGGTGAGCGCGTCGGGATGCTGTAGATCACCGCCGGTACCGACGTCGCAACCGTCCACGGACCGGTTGCGGTATTGGCGACGAACCAGATGCCTTTGTCGACCGCATAGAAATGGCTGGCATCCACCCGCAGCACTGGCGTTGCGGTGTTACGTGCGTACTGCAGCTTGGTCCCTTCGATTGGCACGAAGCTCGGTGCACCGTCATAACTCACGTCGAGATTTACGCTGCCGCGCTGCACGCTGGCGGTCTGCGGAATACTGTTGGCGATGAGTGCTTCGCGCGCCTCCGGTGTACCAGCAATCGATGCCAGCACGCCGCTCTTGGGGTGATCCGGCGGAATCTTGACGAAGCCCGCAGGCAGTTGCCGTGAGGCGACGTACGACCACGGGCCGTGGCTGCTCTGCGCACTGAACCAGCGCCCTGATACCAGAACGTACCAGCGATGTCCTGCGGCACCATCGACAAACACGTCGGCACCGGTATTGGTGATATAGCTCAGCTGGGTACCAGGGATCGCTGCGAACGCCGGCTCGCCCTGTACCGAGATCAGCTCGGCTGGACTGCTACGCACGTAGACGTCCGGCCACTGTCCAGCGTCCAACAAGCTTTTCAGTGCTGCCGGTGGCTCAGCCATCGCATCCACCTGGCGGCTATCGAGCGCTGCTTTGGCCGCCTGCTGCAGCGTTGCAGCAGGCGTGGCTTCCGGGCTCCAGGGTCCGGCAAGTGTGGCTGCGCTGGCCCAGTGGCCTCCGAGCGACAGGTAGTAGCGTCCTTCACGCTGCAGCAGCAACGAGCGGCTGTTGATCACCCGCTGCACGCCAGCCGCGTTGCCAGGCTTGAGCACGGGTTTACCGTCCACCAGCACCAGCACCGCCGGCGTGGTGCTGAAGATGATCTCCGGCGGATCATTGCGCACCGGCTGGAACGGTGTTGGTGCGGCAGCGCCGACAACGGCCAGTGCCGACTCCAGTTGGTCCAGCGACACCGTCAGGGTCGGCGTTGCCAGCAGTTGCTTGCGTGCGGCAGCCAGATACACCGCCTGCCTATCAGTGGCGGTCGGAAAATTGGCATTGCTGATCACGGTGTCCGACAGCACCACGGCACGTGCCTGCTTGTCTACCTGGGTCCGTGCACTGAAGTCCAGGGTACCGTAGTCGGCGGTGGGCAGCTTTTTGCCATCCGCACCCGTGTGTTCGCCGGTATCCACCGACATTACCATCTGACCACGCAGCGTCTCGCCTTGCCACGACTGCAGTTGTGGCTGGTGCAGGTGGAAGTTGATTCCGTCAGCAGAGTATGCGCGCGGAAACGGTCGCGCATCGACATTGTCCGTCGTGGTTGCGCGCGGCGGTGATTGTTGGCCAGCGGCAACAGCCGGATTGCTGACCGCCATGATTGCAAGCAGCAACCAGCGTGCCGCTGTGCTTCCACCAAACCATGCGCTGCGCATATGCCACCCCGATACGGACATCAAGATGCTGAGGGATAAAAACGACGCGGGCCCGGAACCGGCCATGAGCCAGTGGGAGAGGGCCAGGCCCGCGCCAAGACAAACCTGTCGTGCTTCAAGGCGTGGAAGAACCACCTGGGAACTCGGCGAACATTTTGTTCAAGCCCGCCTCAACCGCTTCGTTGACCTTCTCTGGCGAGCTGGGAACCGTGCCACTGGCTGTGCCACGCCAGATTGCCTGCTGGGTGCGCGCATCGAACATGTCCAGCACCAGCGTGCCCACGTCGTAGGTATGCACTGTCGTGCTAGCCGAACCCATGCCCATGCTGCCGCCCCAACCGCCGCGCCAGCCCCAGCCCCCCATGCCGGTACCGGTGTAGAACGTGTCCAAGGTCTGCTTCTGCGAGGTAGCCACATGCCCGGCCAGGGCAACATCGCCGCTGCTTTGACCCTGAGTCCAACCTCTGGCGCGCAGCCGCGCATCGATGCCGTCCACGATCCGTTGCTGGACCAGTGGCGAGACACCGGAAGGCTTCTGTGCCCAGTAATAGGAATGGTAGTTGGTAAAATCCGCATTGCTGGCCTGGTCCGTCTTGACCGTCGGTGTCGACGTACAGGCAGCCAGCGTCAGGGTGGCCAATGCCATGGTGAGTATCTTCATTGCAGTTCTCCAGTCGGGGTTGGCCGTGGCCTGCGTTGGCAGACATACGGAAAGCAATCAGCGTGGTGGATTGACGACGATGTACTGCACATTGGTTCCGGCGTACTGCGGCTGGTACCAGGTGCTGCCGCATTGCTGGTAGGCGATGCCGTTGATGACGGTGGTGACGCAGTTGGGCTGCAGCGAAGTGACAATGGAGCCGATCACCGCCGAGGTGACGGCAACACCAGCAGTAACCGCCGCTGCCGTCGCGAACGGATGGTCGTCCCAATCGTCCCAGTGATCGTGATGATCGTCATGCACGTCAACGTCGACATTGACGTTGCGGTTGATATCGCGGTTCACGTTGCGGTTGTGATTCATGTTGGCGTTGTTGTTGGTACCGCCACCACGGTTGATGTCGTGCCGCGGCGCCTGGCCACCGGCCTGCCTGTTGTGCGCAGGGCTGGTCGCCGGCCGGTTGACGCTGGTTCGCGCGGTCGCGCGGGCTCCGCCCCGGTGGCCTGCGGCGCCACCGCCACGCGCCGCCTGCGCTTCCACCGCTGCGCCAACTGCGAAGGCCAGCAGCAGTGCGCTCGCAGCAGGGATGGAGAATCGCCATTCGATAGGTGCACGCATACTCATTTCTCCTCTGGCTGCATGGCAACCGCATCGACAACGAGGATGCCAATACGCGCAGCGTCCTTCGGCGGCGTGAATGTGTACGCTGTGGACGCGATGGGAGCACGGACATCCCATTTCAAGCGCGCCGTGTACGCCGGTTGTGCGGGATCATCCTGGCTGATGATCACGATCTTTCGCGGCAGGTTGTCGCTTTTGCCGATCCACAGCTGCCAATCCACATCCGTTTGCTGGAAAGCGTATTGCTCGACCGGCGTGCCATCCACGCTCCCAGCGCCTATGTGGTTTGCCGATATGAGCGTGGGGCGCGGCGCTGCGGCGTTCCCCCATTGAAACAAGTCAGCCAAAGGCAGATCGATGCCGTAGTTGTTCCACAGTTTTCCGGCGAGCTCACCCAGGGTCGCGTTCACTCCATCGACGCTGGCGTAGTATTTCAAGCGCGGCGAATACAGCGTCATCGTGTTGCCATCGTAGAAGAGCTGGCGATGGGCACGCGCACTTTCGATATCCACGAACAGATGCCTGGGCGGCTGCACCTGGTACTTGAGCTGGCTATCCAGTTCGATCTTCTGGCCGTTGTCGAGCACTACTTCGGTACTGGCGTCTGATGCAAGCGTGAACTGCTTCAGTGCCCGCAATGCGGCGCCCATTCGTTCCAGCGCGGCTATGGCATCGGCATCCACCGCCGGGCTCTGGGCCGAGGCAGGTGCATCTGCTGGCTTGGCAGCCTGCAAGGTCGCAGGCAGCGCCGACAGCAGCAGCGCGGCGGCGGCAATGATGCCAAATCGTTTGTTCGTATTCATGCGTTTTGCTCCGTTTACGAGGCTCACATTCGCTGCGTTCGCCAGCAACCGTCACGTCATTACGTCAACCCCGATGCTTGGGGTGGAGGCAGTTGCGTCAGCAGTTAGCCGCGCACCACGCACCTGAATCCGAGGTGCGACGTCGCCGTGTCGATGCATTGCGCCATCCGTGCTGCAGGCCGATAGCGCCTGCAGTAACTGGGCGCACAGAGATGCGAGCCACCTTTGGTAACCCTGCGCGGTATGGCAATGGCACCGTGCGGGTCATGGCTGTGCTCTTGCTTGCCGCCGCGCGGATTGTCGATGGCGCAGCAGGGCTTTCCCTGCAGTTCGTGGCGGGAGCCGTACCAGTCGTCGGTCCACTCCCAGACGTTTCCAATCATGTCCAGCAAGCCGTAGCCGTTAGCCGGGTATGCGCCTACCGGCGATGTCCACTCGTAGCCGTCGTGCTTGTCGTTGCGCCAAGGAAACTCCCCCTGGAAGGTATTGGCCATGAACCTTCCGTCCGGAACCAGCTCATCGCCCCAGGCGAATTCGCTATCGGCCCGCCCACCGCGTGCGGCAAACTCCCACTCAGCCTCGCTGGGCAGATGCTTGCCGGCCCAGGCGGCGTATGCCGCTGCGTCTTCGTGCGCAACCTGCACTACAGGATGCAGGTCCAGGCCTGCAATGGAGCTGCCAGGACCACGCGGGTGGCGCCAGTCAGCGCCCGCGATGTACTGCCACCACTGATAGTGGTTTGAATGATCCACCGGCCCTGGCGGCGGCACGAACACCACCGATGACGGCACCAGCATCGCCGGGTCCGCACCCGGATAGTCCTCCGGATTGGCAGGCCGTTCGGCCAAGGTCACGTGCCCGGTTGCCTCGACAAACTGCCTGAACTGGTAGTTGGTGACCGGGCTGACATCAATGCGGAACGGCGCCACCCGCACCTTGTGGGCAGGACGTTCCTCTGGATAGTGATCGTCCGAACCCATGACGAATACACCGCCAGCTATCGCTACAGGAACTTCACTTGCTTGGCACATCCAGGCTCTCCCTGCAGAAGTGTTGCCATTCGTTCGATGGCGTGGAGGAATCCTGCTCTAACCATGTGCTGATCTGTCGACTACACCGCGGCCAGCACCAATCAAACCGAGCAGTGGCACAGCAGCCAGCAGGATGACGAGCTTCACTCAGGCAAACGGCGCCACGTTGAAGACCATGCTGACAATCGCAAACAATCCGAGCAGCCATAGCAGGCCTGCGGTGATCAAAGTCGCAGATATCGGATACGGGCTCTCACCATGCAACAGACCTTGCTGCACCATCTGGTTGCGCTCCTGCCGCAGCGCTCTCATGAAGTTCAAGTGATAGACAACTCCAAGCGTCAGCGCCAGGATGCCCAGCGCGACCATTGCCACACCGAAATTACGCGGCGCATTGGACGCCAAGCGTAGGTCCGTGTCGTGAATAAGTTTGCTGAAGACCTGGAAGATCGTGAAGCCGAAGCTGATCAACGACAACGCCGTGCGCATGATCGACATCAGCGTCCGGTCAGCACTCATGCGGGTACGCTGGAAGGACATTCCCGTACGACGCATCGACATCTCGCTGCGATCGCTGGACAGATCCGTCCGATACTCGGACAGGTCGGTGCGATGCTCAGATAGCCCGGTCCGGTGATTGGAAAGGCCCGTGCGGTATGCCGAGTAAGCTACCGATGCTTCGTCGCTATTGTCCCGGCTAACATCCGGAATCGGTGGGATAGGCTGGGACACATTGCGGTCTGGCCGCGCGTGTGCGTCAGCATGTACGACAGCTTTGTTCCTATGCTTCATGAGTGACGCCCGCCAGCGTTGCGTAGGTTCCACCATTTGGCGATGCGGGCGATCGGCCCACGCAGCAGCAGGTAGGGAATGAAGGCCAGCAATATCGAGATGGCAAAGGTCTCCAACGGGTACTTGAAGGCGCCAAATACCTTGAACTGGTAGATCACATCCATTGCCACGCCGAGCAGCAACACCCGTGTAACCGCGGTCACGCCCTCGCGGAAAGACTGCATGCGCTCGTCGTGCGGCGCTGCCATCAACCCCATCATGTAAGGTGAGCGGCCGAGCTTTGCATCCTTGATCCCGTCGAAAAGCGCAGTGAGGAACGCCATCGTTGGCTGCAGGTAGAACCGGAAGGTCATCGGCCCATCGGTTCTTTCGAACATGTCGCTGGCAAACCGATGCAGGTAATCCAGGAAGCCATCCACGGGTAACACTCCTCTGGCTGAGTGGGCAGCATGGTCGCGGCAGGCAATGCAGACAATCACGATTACTACTGATGGTGGTTCAGTATTTTTACTGCTGGTTGCCCACCGCCCGGTCACTAAGCTGGCTGCACCGCGTCAGACCGTCGCGAAGAGGCCGCATACGATGACTTCCGACGACTTGTCGCTGATGCGTGGCGGGTTGGTGTACCGGACCATGCATCGGCTCGGCCTGCTTCGCGGCAGGCACTCGCTGCCACCGCTGCTGGCGACGCTGCTGGTTCTGCTCGCTTGCTTGCCCTTGGCGCTTATCTCTGCCTCCGAAGGAACCTTGCTACCTGGCAAGGTAACAATGCCGTTGAGTGCCGACGCTTCGGTCTATGCACGTTTCGCCTTGGCACTGCCCTTGCTTGTGCTTGCGGCCGCGCCTGCGGATCGTCTGCTACGCAGCGCCGTGCGCCAACTGAACCGTGCCGGTTTGATCCCGCACAGCCAGCGTGAGGCCTTCGATGCCCTGGTCACTCGCGCACGTGCCTTGCGCGATTCGCACATCCCGGAATGGATGTGCCTGCTGGTAGCGCTGATACCTGCCTTTCTGAGCGCACCAATCGTCACCGAGCTGCATCAGATCAGCGGCTGGCACAACAGCGCCGATGGCAGCGCATCGGCCGCCGCGTGGTGGGCGTGGTGGGTATCAATGCCGCTGTTTCGTCTGGTAGGCCTGATGTGGATCTGGCGCTTCCTGATCTGGACTGTCCTGCTGTGGCGATTGACCCGGTTGGACCTTGACCTGCGCCCACCGCATCCAGATGGCGCCGGCGGGCTTGGTTTCCTTGGATTCGCGCAGCAACGTTTCTCCGCACTGTCGCTGGCTGGCGGCATTGTGCTGTCAGGCAGCTGCATCAATCACTTTGTCTACGCCGGACAGACACTCACCGATGTCCGCTATCTGCTGGCCGCCTACATCATTGGTTCGACTGTCGTGTTTCTCGCGCCGCTGGCCTTGCTGTCGCCCGCGTTGATCCGCGCCAAGCGTCATGCGTTGCTCAAGTACAGTGCATTGGGCCACCGCGCAATCCGCAGCTTCGACCTGTATTGGAAGCGCGGGCGGCCAGAGGAGGAGACACCGCGCCTGGTGGATAGCCCGCAGCCATCGGCCCTGGCCGACTTCGGCAGTGTGTATGCCAGCCTTGCCAATATGTCGCTGATACCGATCTGCCGCGGCAACGTACTGTGGATGCTGCTGACCGCAGCGGTCCCCTTGCTGCCGCTGGTGTTCTTCGCCATGTCGGTTGACAGCCTGGTGCGCAAGCTCGCCTCGATCCTGTTCTGAGGCCAGCAGCAGACAGCGTCAGGACTGATGATCCGCGTGCTCGGCATCCATGCGCTTGCTGATCGATGCGGACATGAACGGCCTTCCTGCAAGCACTTCGCGCATGCCAAACAGCAGCTCTTCGCCCGCATCGGCTTTCAACACATAGCCGCAATGCGGGTGCACCATCGCACGCTGCACCAGTGCTGGATCATCGTGCATGGTGATGAAGACAACATACTCGACCACGCCTTCGGCAAGCAGCTGCTCAGCCGCCGCCAGCCCATCCAAACCAGGCATGGTGATATCCGTGACCACCACCTTTGGCCGCATATCGCGTGCCATCGACAGCAGGGAGTGCCCGTCCTCGACCCAGCCAACCACATCGAATTCAGTGGCTAGCAGCATCTGCAGCGGCCGGGCTACCGCCATGCTGTCTTCTGCCAGCAGTACCCGAATCGGCTTCATTGTTTTCACCGACGTAACCGTCGTCGGTGCGATGTTGGCCTGCGCTCGACCTTGCCGCCACAGGAAAACAACCAGCCGGCTGCAAGTAAAACTACTTGCTTCTATCAGGCCAGTTGCTGTCCCTCGTCGCGGAAGGCCTTGATCAAACCAAGCTGATGCGCCCTTCGCACCAACTCCAGCGTTCCGTGCACCCCCATCTGCTGCATGATCGCGTACTTGTGCGATTCCACAGTTCGCACCGACACCCCGAGCTCGTAGGCGATCTGCTTGGAGCGCAAGCCCTGCGCAACCCAGTCAAGAATACGCCGCTGTTTGTCGGTGAGCGTGAAGCGGTCAACGCGCCCGGCCGAGGTCAGTGCCATCGCCGCCAGCCCAGAGGCCAGATACACCCGTCCAGCCAACACTTCGTCCATGGCATGCAACAGCTCATCGCCCGCTGCTGTCTTCAGCACGTAACCACCTGCGCCGGTACGCAGCGCCTCGGCAACGATGGCGCAGCTATGGTGCATGGTCAGGAACACGAAGGGAGTGCTGTCACCCTCAGCGCGCAGCTGACGCATCGCATCAATGCCGGTCATGTCATCCATGCTGATATCGGTGACCACGATGTCCACACCGCCCGCTCGCACTGCGCGCAGCAGTGCCTGGCCGGACAGGACCAGGCGTACTTCAGTGAATCGGTCGCGCAACAGGCGGACGACCCCCTCGCCCACCATCGCGTGATCATCGGCGACCAACACCCGCAGGCCCGGCACCGCATCTTGCATAGAGCGTGTTTCCATTCCTGCACCTCCACCAGATAGCGAAAGCGATAACCGGAAAGCGCCACGCAGTCAGCGCAAGCCCTCTTATGTAGGCCGCATGGTATTAGGCGGGCGTGCACTCAGTGTGATTTTTTTGTTTTATTGCCTGCCGTGTGCGTATCACTGGGACGCTCGCCGAACAGATCTCGGTACTCGCTGGCGAAACGCCCCAGGTGCGAGAAGCCCGAGCGAAGTGCAATCTCGGTTACACGAGCGCTGGGCTCATCCAGCAGTAGCTTGCGTGCCTGGTTCAAGCGTGCCACTTGATACCAGCGCTTGGGCGTCATTCCGTAGATGTCGCGGAATACGCGCTCCATCTGCCGCTCGCTCATCGACAATGCCGACTCCAACGAGCGGCTGCTGAACTGCTGGGCATCGTGACTGCCCAGGTACGCCTCGGCCCGCTGCAGGAACCGCTCTTTCTGTTGCAGGCGGTCCATGGTATCAACAGCCTCGCCAGCACCAGACGCACGCTCCAACGCAGTGACGAACGCATCCAGTAGCAGTTCGCCCAGCATGTCTGCTTCGGCGACCGGGGTTGAAGGACCCCATTGTGATGCCCGGTGCAACGCAAGCTGCACTCGCATCCTCAGCTTCAGGTTGCGATCTGCAGTGCGGGGACACAGCCTCCAACCATGCTGGGGCAGCGCAAGTTCACGCCTGAGGCGACAGAAAATCGCAGCCTGCAAGCTGCTGCGCGGAATACGCAAGACCGCCCACTGCCACAAGGGGGACACCGACCGCACTGCCAACTCGCGGTCTTCGGCGAAGATCATCAACTGCCCTTCCTCGACGCGGCGGCCGTTGAGCCACATCGGCTCACCACAACGGGTAGCCAATGCCAGGCCCATCATGTCCGGGGAAAACATGCCTTTGGCCAACACCTGCTGGGTGTAGGTGCCGCGATCCAGACTGAATGCTGGAAACACCAGACGCTGCGCGCGTGCTTTGAAATAGCCCGGGCCGAGCAGACGCTGCTCAAAACTTGTGTCCTTCACCACCCCCAGCAGTGCATCAGGGTTGAAGCCGTCAATATCTAGGCAACCGTAGTGCATGCCGTGCACCGCAAGAATCGTGGTGTCCATCGCTCACCTGTCGGAAAGTGGATAGCGGGTCATATCCGTGCGCCGTATAACGCAGGGTGAAACGGGGGCGGGATCAGTGCTCCCATCGCCGTTCGCGTAGCGGCCTGCCCTTTCAGCGGCGGCACAGCATGTGCGATGCAGCGATGGCGCCATGTGAAGATGGAGCTACGTGCATGGGCGTGCGCAGCATTTGGGTGCAGTTGTCAAAGATAGAGTCACACCGTGCCACGACCCGGTTTGCCGGCATGGCAGCCATTGCTGCGACCGCCCAGCTGGTCTCGGTGGAACCTTGGATTTCAGGCCGCGGTGGCCATGCGTTGTGGATACCGGGCGCAGCGTTGATGTGTGCGCTGCTATGGCGCCCCTACCGGGAATGGCTGGCGTGCTTTGCCGGGGCCCTGCTTGGCTGCGTCGGCGTGCTGGCACTGCGTGGCGCTACCGCTGCGGAGACCAGCGCGCTGATCCTTGGCCTGTTGATACTGGTCACTGCAGCCACTTTGTTGATACGCCAGTTCGGCCTGCTCGATGTCGTCAGGGTCGACTTTCCACAGGTTGCCACATTCTGGGTGATCGCGGTGCTGGCGCTACCGCTGACCAGCACCGGCTGGACCTTGCTGGTGCTGCGCAACACACCGCTGCCCGACTTTGCCGGCACCTGGCAGAACCTGCTGCTCGCCAACGCGCTGCCCTACCTGTTGATCGTGCCGACCTTCATTGCCCTGGTGCGCATGCATCGGCGGGGCCGCGCAAATCGGCTGTTGCCGCCGCTGCACGCATTCCTGGCATTGGCATCGCTGCTGTTTTTGTGGATTGCATGGATGCTGCCGTGGGCCTCGCCGATGGCCGAACCGGTACTGATGTTGGCATCCACCCTGTTGATGGCGGGGTTGTTGCTGGTACTCGGACCTGCCGGGGCATTCCTCGGTTTGTCCTGCTCGACCGTGCTATGCATGGCGATCAGTACCCACGGCCTTGGGCCGCTGGCCTTGGGTGATGGCGAGCGCACCACCCTGGCGGTGCAACTGTGGGCCTTCGGTGATGGCATCACCCTGCTGCTGCTGAGTGTGCTGGTGGAGCAGCGGCAAAGCGCTCGCAGCTCGCTGCAGGCGGCAAGCACGCGGCTTGCTGACATGACGGCACAGATGCTGCGTGTTCAGGAAGAAGAGCGAACCCGCATCGCACGTGATCTGCACGACGATATAAACCAGTCTCTGGCTGCCATTTCCATCCAGCTCAGCTCGCTCAAGCGCGCGGCACCGGCCGTGGCCCGCGAGCAGATGGAGCGTCTGCAGGAACAGGTACTGGAGGTGTCCGGCGATGTTCGCCGGCTATCGCACGACCTGCACCCAAGTCTGTTGCGCTATACCAGCCTGTCCAGTGCCCTGCGTGGCCTGTGTGGCAGTTCCTGCAGGCATGCCAGCACCCGCGTGCACTGCGACATCAATGATGAGCAAGTGCTGGACGAGCAGCAGAAGCTCAATCTGTTCCGCATCACCCAGGAGGCAATCCACAACGTCAACCAGCATGCGCACGCGCACAACGCCTGGGTGCGACTGCACTTCGGCAGTGGCCAAGGGTTGCTGGAGATCGAGGACGACGGGGTCGGCATCGACCTCGAAGGCCGCGGCAGCCGTCGCGGACTGGGCATGATCAGCATCGAGGAACGCGCTCGCCTGCTGGGTGGCAGCTCACACCTGCAACGGGCGGGCGACAGCGGCACCCTGCTGTCGATCATATTTCCCATCCGTCGACCAGCGGTGGTCGATTCCGCCAGCAGCGAAACTACCTAGCGCCGCCCAGTAGATTTACCGCTGCCTGCATTGATGCCGGCTCGCACAATGGCACTTCGACCGTTGGCGCTGCGGCAGCGGTGTGCGTTGGAGCCTTCCATGCCCGACCCTGCGCTCAAGCATCGCCAGTGCTCGCCTGCTCCCCGCAGCGGTATATTGCAGCGCCATGAATGGCGTTGGTTGCTGGGCATTCTGCTGCTGATCTGCCTGTCCAGCGCGGTGGCAGCTGAAACTGCCTCTGTGCCTGCAACCTACGCTCCTCCCCCGGATCCGCAAGCACAGTGTGTTGGCTTGGTGCTTGGCGGCGGTGGCGCGCGCGGGGCAGCGCATATCGGCGTACTGCAGGTGATGGAGCGCGAACACATTCCGGTCTGTCAGATTGCCGGCACCAGCATGGGCGCGATTGTTGGCGGGCTCTATGCCAGTGGCTATACCACCGACGAACTGCAAACCCTGATCGAGACCCTGGATTGGGCGGATCTGTTCATCGACGATGCCCCCCGCCGCGATCAACCGATGCGGCGCAAAGATGCAGACTTCCGTTATCTGTTGAATCTAGAGCTCGGCATCCGCGATGGCAAGGTGGTGATGCCCGGTGGACTGGTACAGGGACAGAAGCTGTTGCTGCTGCTACGGCGCCTGACCCTTTCCACCTGGAATGTGGACGACTTCGCTGCCTTGCCCATCCCTTTCCGTGCCGTTGCCGCCGACATCGGCACCGGTCAACGGATTGTCATGGCAAGCGGCGATCTGGCACTGGCGATCCGCTCCAGCATGTCCGTACCTGGTGCGTTCGCCCCGTTGCGCGTGGACGGACATCTACTGGTTGACGGCGGCATGGTTGACAACGTCCCGATCGATGTCGTCCGTGACATGGGCGCGCACCAGCTGATCGTGATCGACGTGGGCTCCCCCTTGCGCACGGAAGCCTCTCTCACCAACCCGGTGGCGATCATGGACCAGATGATCGGCGCTCTGATGATCGAGAAAACACAGCGGCAGCTGGCCTCGCTTGGCCCGGAAGACGTGCTTGTTCGCCCCGAGCTCGGCGACATCAGCGCCGCACAGTTTGACCGCGGCAAGGAAGCCATCGCCGCCGGCGTAGCCGCCGCGGAGGCAGCATTGCCACAGCTGCGCAAGCACGCCGTTGATCCTCAGCGCTACATGGCCTACCGCGCACAACAGCGCAAGCGTGACTTTGATCCCGGTCTGGTCAGCTTCCTGGAAATCGCCCCCAGCCAGTCGGTCGCCGCGCAACAGCGCCTGCAGCGCGCCGTGCAGCGCGAAGTTGGGCAGCCGCTGGATGTCGAACGCCTGCAACAGGACCTGGGCGTCGCCTATGGCTCCAACCGCTTCCAGCAGCTGGACTACCGGGTAATGGAACGCGACGGCGAACGCGGCCTGCAGATCATCCCCACCGACCGGCCCTGGTCGGTGTTCGGCAAGGTTGGCTTCCAGCTCAGCGACAATTTTGCCGGCCGCAACAGCTACATGATCTCGGCCGAGCTGACGGTTGCCGACATCAACCGCTGGGGTGGTGAATGGCTCAACGTTCTACGCGCCGGGCATATAAGCGGCCTGCATTCGGAGTTCCATCAGCCACTGGGCGCAGCCTCCAATCTCTACCTGCAACCGAGCCTGCAGGCCGAAGCCGAGACGCTGCCGCTGTGGGCAGGCGACCAGCAGATCGCCGAGTACCGGATCAAGCGCCGCGCACTTGGCCTGACCGTTGGCTACACCCCGACCCCCACCTTTCGGATCAGCGCGGATATCGCACGCGGTCGTGACAGCAGCGACGAGCTGATTGGCAATCCGCTGGATTTCCAGCGCGACAAGCAGGATTTCGCAGCGCTGACCCTGGGCGCCACCTGGGACTCGCTGGACAGCATCAACTTTCCAACCCGCGGCTGGCGCCTGGATGTCGACTACGAAGTGTACCGGCAGGGGTTTGGCGCTGACGTGGACGGCGACGTGCTGCGTATTACCGGCGACTGGGCACATGCCTGGGGCCGCTATCACCTGCTGCTGGGCGCACACCTGGGCAGTGCAGTGGACGACGATCACTTCTTCCGAGCGCAGAGCTTTCTCGGTGGTTTCCTGAATCTCTCCGGCTACGACGAGCGCGCCCTGTTCGGTAACCAGAGCGCCTTGCTGCGTGCAGTGGTCTACCGCCGCACGGGCGATACAACCCGTCTGTTCTCACTACCGCTATACCTCGGCGCCAGCGTGGAGACGGGCAACGTCTGGCAGACCCGGGCTGCGGTGGACGGCGACGACCTGGTCCTGGCCGGCAGCCTCTTCGCCGCAATCAACACACCGCTCGGACCGATGTTCCTGGCATATGGCTACAACGACCAGGGCCAGTCCTCTTGGTACCTGACATTCGGCTCGTTGCTGCAACCGATGAGTAAATAGGTGCGCAGCTAGGTAGTTTTACTGCCGCGTTCCTGCTGCTTTTTCGGGTTCGTCAGCGTGCTGCGATCAGTAGGCTTCTCAGTTAAAACCCGGAGCCAAACCATGGACGCCAAAAAGCCGAACATCCTTTTCATCATGGCCGACGACATCGGCTGGTTCAATGCCAGCTGCTACAACGACGGCATCATGGGCTACCGAACTCCCAATATCGACCGCATCGCCAAAGAGGGTGCGAAGTTCACTGACTTCTACGGCCAGCAGAGCTGTACGGCCGGCCGTGCAGCGTTCATTACCGGGCAGTCGCCGATCCGCACAGGCCTGACCAAGGTCGGCATGCCTGGCGCCACGTTGGGACTGGGAAAGGATGATCCTTCTGTCGCCAACGTGCTCAAGAGCTATGGCTATGCGACCGGCCAGTTCGGCAAGAACCATCTCGGCGATCGCAACGAGCACCTGCCCACCGTGCATGGGTTCGATGAGTTCTTTGGCAATCTCTACCACCTGAATGCCGAGGAAGAGCCGGAGTACGAGAACTACCCGAAGGACCCTGCGTTTCGCAAGCGCTTCGGGCCACGCGGTGTGCTCAAGTGCAAGGCGACGGACAAGGACGATGCAACCGTAGACGAACAGTTTGGCAAGGTCGGCAAGCAGGTGATCGAAAACACCGGGCCGCTTACCCGCAAACGCATGGAGACCGTGGACGAGGAATTCGTAGGAGCGGCACTGGATTTCATCGACCGCAGCAATAGTGCGGGCACGCCCTGGTTCTGCTACGTCAACCCAACCCGCATGCATGTATTCACCCATCTCAAGCCGGCATCACATGGCAAGACCGGGTTGGGGCTGTATCCGGACGGCATGGTCGAGCTGGACGGCTACGTTGGCGAGCTGCTGAAAAAGCTCGATGACCTGGGCATCGCCGACAACACCATGGTGGTGTTCACCACCGATAACGGTGCTGAAGTGATGACCTGGCCGGACGGTGGCGCCACCCCGTTCCGAGGTGAAAAGGACACCAACTGGGAAGGCGGGTGGCGCATTCCCTGCGTATGGAAATGGCCGGGGGTGATTGAGCCGGGCCGCGTCATCAACGATATCGCCTCATTGCAGGACTTCATCCCGACCTTTGCAGCAGCCAATGGCGATGCTGACCTGGTCCAGAACCTCAAGAAAGGGCATGCACTGAACGGGCAACAGT
Source organism: Stenotrophomonas sp. STEN023 (assembly GCF_056760135.1). NCBI lineage: Bacteria > Pseudomonadati > Pseudomonadota > Gammaproteobacteria > Lysobacterales > Lysobacteraceae > Stenotrophomonas > Stenotrophomonas sp. STEN023. The sequence continues at coordinate 106,966 of NZ_JBRREF010000001.1, forward strand.
TCAAGGTGCATATGGACGGCGAGAACCTCTTGCCGTTCCTGCGTGGGAAAGAAACAGAATCGCCACGCAAGGCCTTTATCTACTGGAGCGATGATGGTGAGTGCATGGCTGTGCGCATTGGGCGATACAAAGTGGTGTTCCTCGAACAGGTAGCCACCGGAATTGAAGTCTGGCGAACGCCGTTGCGCGAGATGCGGGTTCCAAAGTTCTTCGACCTGCGCTCGGACCCGTTCGAGCGCGGCGAGGAGAGCATCAAGTACAACGAATGGCTATTGCAGCAGAACTTCCTGATGTACGCGGCCCCACCGCTGTTGGTCAAATGGTTGGAGAGCTTCAAGGAATTCCCACCAAGGGCCAAGTCTGCCAGCTTCACCATCGACCGGGTGGTGGAATCGATGATGCCGAAGTCCTGAGCGCCAGCTTCCGCGCGGACTTCTGCTGGAGTTTGCCGGCAAGGCACAAGGACCGTTGACGCTGCGCGGCCTCTTCCAGGTCTGCGCAGCGCCTGGCAGCGGCCCACGCCAAGAGTCGTACAGCTTGCTGTTCGACATGCAGGCATGAACTCCACTCCACAGCACCCAGCACAAGAGAGCCTCGATGAAAGACCATCCATGGTTCTGGGTCATCAGCCTGTTCGTCGTACCACTGGTGGCTGCGTTGGTGGTCAGCCTGGTGGTACGCCATCGCGGCCTCACCGCCAATGCCGTACTGACATGGTTTGTACTGGTGTGCTGGTGCGCTGCGGTGGGAGTAATCCTTGTCAAGGTTCAATGAGACTGCTGAGGCCTGTTGGCGTGATCTCCACCGCCAAACGCCAGTCAAAGCGCCCACCTCCTGCACGATCCATCCAAGGCACCGGCGCTGGGAGCGCGCGCCGCAGTGCAGGCGTAACTTGACTGAATGGGTTTTTTCTCAATACTCCGCTGATGCTGAGCCAACACTTCCTGTTTTTCTTCGCCATGCTCGGCGCCTTCAATGGCCTGATCGCGGCAACCCTGCTTTGGTGGCGGGCCAAGGGCGAGCCCACCCAGCGCTGGCTGGCACTGCTGATCCTGGTGGTCGGTGTGCGCACCGGCAAGTCGGTCGCCTTCTACTTCTGGCCGGACATTCCCAGGGTCGTTCTGCAGCTCGGGCTGACCGCCTGCTTCCTGATCGGGCCTTGCCTGTACTTTCTATTACGCTCGGCACAACGTAACAGCGCCGGGCTGGCTGGTGTCGACCGTTGGCATGTTGGCGTACTGCTGGTGGTAGTCACCGCAGTCAACCTGTTCCTGCCCTACCCCAGCCATCCCGAGCTGTGGCGGTGGACCCTGACCCCGGCCATCCACTACATCTGGCTTGGCTACCTGCTGCTTGCCAGCGCGCAGTTGTACCGCCACCGCAGCGGTGTGATGACGACGCCATCGGGCAAGCTCCTGCTCGGCGCGCTGGTCGGGGTCTGGCTGATCTGGGCGGCTTACTTCACTTCCGGCTATACCTCTTACATTGTCGGGGCGCTGTCCTTCACCTTCGTCATGGCTGCCAGCGTGCTCGTCTATCTGCGCCTGCGCTCCGGCCAGGCACCGATCGAGCCCTATCAGGATCGGCGGATATCCGATGCCGATGCCGCCCCGCAGCTGCAGGCGCTCGCCGAGCTGATGGGCAGGGAGCGTCTGCACCTCGATCCGGCCTTGACCTTGCCGCGACTCGCGCGCCGGCTGGGCATACCGCAGACCCGCTTGTCGCAACTGCTCAACGACAACCAGCAGACCTCCTTCAAACAATACCTGGCCCAACTGCGGGTGGTCGAGGCCAAGGGGCTGCTCCTGCAGCGGCCGGCGAAGCCCCTGGAGCTGGTCGCCGAACAAGCCGGCTTCCAGTCGATGTCGACCTTTCACAGTGCCTTCAAAAAACATGAAGGCATCACGCCTGCGGCCTTCCGTGCGGCGGCAAGCGACTCCGGGAATCGATTCCAGCACTCCTGAATTACGCCCCAAGACATTGATCCGAAAGGGATAACCTAGCCTGCTGACTCCACACCACGAGTCAGCACCGATGCCCATATCCCGCTTCATCCACCCCCTGCTGATACTGCTGCTGTTCGTCTGGTCGGCGGCCTCTCCAAGCGCCCACGCCAGTGGACGCGGCGTTCTGAGCACCGCACCGGCCAGCGCATCGGCAACAGCAACCGCCGTGGCCATCTCCACCAGCAAATCCGCAACGGCCGCCGGCACCGATGCCAGCCAGGGCCGCATCCTGTTCATCATCGCCAGCAGCAAGGTCCACGGCAGCTCGACGCTGCCGGCCAGCGTCAGCTTCGGCGAAGTGGTCAACGCCTGGGATGTCTTCAACGCTGCCGGCTACGCCATGGACTTCGTCTCCCCGGACGGCGGCGCAGTGCCGATCCTGGACAGCTATGTCAGCAAGGACATGGAGCCCCGCCTGCAGGACACCCGCATCATGGACGGCCTGCGCAATACGGCCACCCCGGACCGGATCGACCCTGCTCGTTATCGCGCCGTCTATTACGTCGGTGGCAGCAATGCCATGTACGGCGTGGCCGAGGATCGCCGCTTGCAGGCCATCGCCATGCACGTCTACGAGCGCAACGGCGGGGTGGTATCGGCGGTCTGTCACGGCACCGCAGGGATCGTCAACCTCAAGCTGGGCAATGGCCAGAGCCTGCTCGCAGGCAAGCGCATCACCGGTTTTCCGGAGGAACATGAGGATCGCGATGCAGCCTACTTCAAGCAATTCCCGTTCCTGATCCGGGCGACCGTGCAGGCCCGCGGCGGGATCTTCCGCGCCGTGGACAGTGAAGCACCCTACATCGAGGCCGACCAGCGCGTGCTGACCGGCCAGAACTACGCCTCGGCGACGCCGCTCGCACAAGCCGTGGTTGACCTGCTCCGCGCCCAGGCTCGGCCTGCCACCACCAACGCGGCCAGCAATTGATCCCCGCAACGGCAACCTATCGCATCACTGATGCCGCTTCATCCAACCTACCCAGGACACCCATGAACATGTCAATCCGATCAGCGTTCTTTGCAGCAGCATTGCTCCTGCTCCCCACCTCCGCCATGGCACAGAACGCAAATCGACCTGCTGTCGACCAGGTAATGCAGCAATTGATGCGTGGCTTTGAAGCCGGCGACGCCGCTGAGATACATAAAGCTTTCCGCAAAGATGGCGTGGTTACCGGCTATTCGACAACCGACAGCAAAGTGAGGACGATCAGCGGCGAGGAATGGGCATCGGGGTTTCCAGGCAGGCCCGCTGCCGATGAGGATCAGCGCCACCGCAGCTACGAGATCCTCGACGTCACTGACGAGATCGCAATGGTAAAGGTATCCCTGGACTACCCCGGCTGGGACGGCGTGGATTACCTGGCGCTGTTGAAGATCGACGGCAAGTGGATGATCGTCAGCAAGTCATGGGGCGGCAAGCGCAAGCCCGCGAAGTCTTAAGCCGCACTCGCACTACCAACAGTGACCGGCGAGCAGCGCGTCTGGACTTTTCCAGACGCGTTGCCAGCGCATCGGCGGCGGCGGCGGCGGCGCGACGCGCGGCAGCGGGTTGCTGCCATGGACTTGCTGGGTGCAATCTCTCAACGCGAAGCATCCTGAGTTTGGGCCTCACGCTGCAACCAGGCCAGGAACGATGCAACTGCCGGCGTCTCATCTGCGCCAGGCAAGGTCACCGCATAGTAGGCAAATGCAGCAGGCCAGGGCCGCGCCAATGCGACCGAAAGGCGCCCGCCAGCCACTTCATCCTGTACATACACATCACGCACCAAGGCTATCCCCTGCCCTGCCTCCGCGGCGCGGATCAGCAGCACGTCATCATCGAATGCCGCGCCACGCTCGATGCGCGGATCATCCGCCACTCCCAACGCCTTGAACCACAGACGCCAGTCGCTGCGATCCGAATCCTGCAGCAATGGATACTTCAGGCAATCCTTCGGCGCTCGAATGCGTGGTCCATCTGCCAGCAAACGCGGACTGGCCACTGGCAGCAGAACCGGTGATGCCAAGTGCCGGGACACCAAGCCCGGGTAGACCCCCAGACCATGACGAATGGCAACATCCACGCGATCGCGACGCAGGTCGACCAGTACCGACGATGCTTCGACGCGTACTTCGATATCCGGATGTGCTTCGGTAAATCGCCCCAATCGCGGCACCAGCCACGACGCAGCGAAACTCGGCACGGCACTGACCGTCAATGTCTGCCGCCCATTGATGGCCTCCAGCATCGCCATGCTGTGCTGGATGGAATCGAAGGCACGCAGCAACGACGGATACACCTGCGCGCCAGCAGGACTTAACGTGACCCCATTGCGGTTACGCACGAACAGCGTCACCCCAGTGCGCTCACTCAACAACTTCAACTGCTGGCTGATGGCACCCGGGCTGACACCCATGACCTCAGCAGCGGCCTTGAGACTGCCGTGGCGGCCGGTCTCGACGAACGCGCGCAACGCCAGCAGGGGAAGGACTGCGCCCATGAAGATTCTTCCTGATTCCGTGTTGAAGCATCGTCGACCAACGACGCGATGCGACAGACAGCATGCGGCATTTCTGGGCATAAGAAAACCTAATGCGTATGCGGCCAGCAGACATCTCAGCACAGCAGTTGAGCGCACTAATTTCTACATCAAATAATTCGAGGAGTCTCGTAGCACGCGTCCGTTAAAACATTAGTTGTTCTAACTATTGGTCGACGTATTAATCGTTTTTCAACAGGTTCACCCAAGCCTAGACTGCGCGCATCCAAGCCACCTGATCCTCGTTGCCATGGATCTGCAAACCTCTGCGCCGGCCATGCCGGCTGGGGAAGGCAGCCACGCGTTGCGAGCAGAGACCTGCTCCCCTGTGCGTACCGCTGCGCATTCGTCAACACCCCACTCCTCCGACAAGGCCCCGTTGTGTCCAAACCAACGCTCCATCTCTACAGCGATAGCTCCCCAAACGGCTTCAAGATCTCCATCGCACTGGAAGAACTCAGCCTGCCCTATCACCTGCACCACGTCCGTATTGACAATGGCGAGCACCAGCATGCGGACCACCTGAAGCTGCACCCGCATGCACGCATCCCGGTGCTGGTAGACGAGGCTGCGGGGGTGACGATCTTCGAATCCGCGGCCATCCTGCTGTATCTGGCTGAAAGCAGCGGACGCCTGCTGCCGCGCGAGGCTGCTGCTCGATGGGAAGCGATCACCTGGTTGATGTTTCATTCCGCAAGCGTTGGGCCGATTCTTGGCCAGCGGGTTCACTTCGAGTTGTTTGCCGAAACCGCATCGCCGGCTGCCATCGAACGCTACCGTCAACTTAGCAACGACTTCTTCGCCACGCTGGACGAGCGTCTGAATAACCGCAGCTGGCTGGCCGGAGACGAGTTCTCCATTGCAGACATCGCAGGCTTCGGGTGGACCCATATCGCGCGCATCGTCGATATCGATTTCAGCGCCTACCCGAACCTGAGTACATGGCACCAGCGCGTTGCCCAGCGTCCAGCCGTGCAACGCGGCGTACTGATCCCTGAAGCCGCAACCGGCGCTTGAACGAGAATCCAGCAATGCATTCATTGAGTAACCTCACTCCGCCCCAGGCAAAGCAAACCGGCGCATCTGCTACTGCGTTCGCCCACCATCCCGGTTACCAGCGCATGTTCCGGGAAGATGCCTTGAGCTTGGGCATCTTCCTGCCGCTGCGCTTCTATCGCGGCGATATGCAGGTACTCGCCGGGCAAGCTGAATGGGTGAGCCAACTCGACCGCGCCGGATTTGCTGCCGTGTGGACGCGAGATGTCCCGTTGTTCGATCCGCTGTTCGGCGATGCCGGCCAGGTATTTGACCCCTTCACCTATCTGGCCTTCCTCGCAGCACAGACCGAGCGCATTGCGTTGGCAACGGGCAGCGCGATCTTCTCGTTGCGCCACCCCATCGATCTCGCAAAGTCGGCATCGACCATCGACCAGCTGTCCGGAGGACGTCTGGTGATGGGCATTGCCTCCGGTGATCGACCGGTGGAGTTTCCCGCGTACGGGCTGGAGCACGCCAGTCGTGCGGAACGTTTTGCAGATACGCTCGACTATGTCCGGCAACTGATGCAAGCCGGGGAACTGAACATCAACTCGCCGCTAGGCAAAGCACAAGGCGTGCAGCTACTGCCCAAGCCCGCCACGGGCAAGGTGCCGATGTTGGTAACCGGCAGCTCCCGGCAAACCTTGCAGTGGGTGGCGGCACATGCCGATGGGTGGCTCACCTATCCTGACGCTACCCACGATGCAGCTGGCCCGAAGCGGTTAGCAGCAAAGATTCGCGCGTGGCGCGCATTGATTCCCGACGGCGGCTTCCGCCCGCATGTCAGCAACGAATGGTTGGATCTGGTCGAGGACCCCAACCACCCGCGAACGCCGATCGACGGCGGTTACACGTTGAGGACTGGTCGCAACGGTCTGATCGACCTGCTCGGCGAATGGCAGCGTGCGGGCGTCAATCATGCGGCATTGGGCATCCAGTTCAGTAAACGAACCGTTGGAGACGTCCTGCAGGAACTGTCCGAGTATGTCCTGCCGCTGTTCCCAGCCCACGAAGCAATCGCTGCGGGAACGCCACGCTGGTAGTTTCAGCAGCGCTGGCTCGTCGCAGATAGGTGCAGCACCGTTGCTGCGTCCACCGGCCATGGAAGCAAGCACCAGCCGTGGGCACTACAGCGAGGCCCTGAGGTGGGTTGTCCTGAAGGTGCCGGATCACGACGAGCCTGGCGGGCGTCTCTCGCCAGGGATATGCACTGGCGGCCGGCGCGCTGGGATTTTGGGGGACCCAACGCGAAGCAGCGTCGCCCCCCAATCGGGGCGACACCGACTTGTTCTGGTTCAGTTGCTGAACACAGTTTTCTCCCTCGTGGAAGCAGTGTCAGGAGGTCAGTTATCGAGCATCCGGTGCAATACGTCATCACCATCGTTGTACTTGGCGACGAGCGCCGGCACGTCGGCAGCGCAGATTGGGCGGCTGATCAGATAGCCCTGGATGACATCGCAATCCATGCCCGCAAGCATCGCCTGCTGCTCAGCGGTCTCTACGCCTTCAGCCACCACCTGCAGGCCAACAGCTTTCGCCAAGCCGATGATGGCGCGGACAATCGCCTCGCCCTCGGGACACTCGCTCATCCCACAGATGAAGCTGCGGTCAACTTTCAACTCCTGAACCGGGAATCGCTTCAGGTGCGCGAGACTGGAGTGGCCAACGCCAAAGTCGTCAAGCGAGACACATATACCCTCGACCGCCAGCTTGCGCAGGGTAAGCAGACTCAGTTCTGCATTACGCATCGCGCCGGACTCGGTGACCTCGATGCAAAGATCGCGAGGAGAAAGCTGATTGCGCTCCAGCGCGTCCAGCACATCAGCGAAGAATGAGATCGAATTGATCTGGAACACGGATGCATTGACAGATACAGGCCAATCAATCGCATGCTCCTCGCGCCAGAGCTGCATCTGTCGGCAAGCCTCATTCAGTACCCAACGACCGACCTCCACGATCATGCCGGTCTTCTCGGCGAGCGGAACGAAATGATCCGGCGGAACCTGCCCATGCTCTGGATGGTTCCAGCGCAGCAGTGCTTCCATACCTACTATCCGCCCGCTCTGGACATCCAGCTTGGGCTGGTACAACAGGAAGAACTCACCGTCGCGGAGTGCTCGGCGCAGATCGCCAACCATCAGTTCAACTTCCGATGCGCTGGCTCCCATCTGCACATCGAACACGTTGAAGCGGTTGCGGCCCAGGTCTTTGGCCTCCTCAAGTGCAGCTGTGGCCTGGGTCAACAAACGGCTGCGCTGGCCCCCGGCAATCATCTCCATGGCAATGCCAACACTGACGGACACATCGCTCGTCTTGTCGTTGATCACAAAAGCACGCTGCATATCCTGCATCAAGCGCTTGGCGATCGTCTTGGCATGCGCCAACTCTTCAACATCGGCGACGATTGCGAATTCATCCCCAGCCAACCGCACGACAAGATTCTCCACACGGACGCTGGCACGGACGCGCTCGGCGATGGCTTTCAGAAGCAGGTCACCGAATGCGTGGCCATGCAGCAGGTTGACGGCTCCAAAGCCGTCTACGCCAATCACCAGCACAGCCTTGCGCTCGCCCTGCGGCGCCGGATTACGCAGCTGCTGCTCCAGCAGCAGCCGGCCGGGAAGACCCGTCAAACGGTCATGCATTGCGCTTGGCACGGAAATCTGCGCCACCGGCTCTGACGCCAAGCCGAGATTCCACAGCCAGCGCCCGGCCGAAGATGCGCGCTGTTCTTGCGACAGCAGCAGCGAATAGCCCAGCACGAGTGCGGTGATCACGCAACTGCCGACCAACAGAACGCCACTGTTGAGTGTCGAAATGAAGTTGTAGGTCACATTCGCAATCATGATGATGCCCTCGCTGGCTCGTACCGGTTCGGAGTGGGTCCATTGTTCCGTCAGCAGACGCTTCGATGAATACAACAAATACGAATCCCCTGGATCATCAGCGGGACCCAGCCTTCGATGACGCTTCCTGCATGCGTACCACTACCGTCCAGCCTGGCATCTCCTTCTGTAGTCGCGTCTCCAGCGCATGGAGATCTGATTTGTCGGGAACCAGTTCAGAGTTCGGACGCACCACGACGATGTGTTCGCGCTCTGATACTTCCACCGCTACCAGCTGCTCCAGCAGCGCACGGACGACGGCATCGCCGTTGTTGCGCTCGGCGTTGGCGCGCTCTGATTCCACGCTCATGCGGGCTTCAATGGAGGCCAGCCGGGCGCGCATACCGTCCATGTCCTCCTTGCCGTTCTGCTGGCTGCTATTGGCTTCCAGGCTCTGGTGCAGCTTCACGTGGATTGCGCCGCGCCCCAGCTTGGCGCGGATCTGGCCTTGGATGTCACTCTGCGCCGTTGGCAAGTAGTGCGGCACGAACGCCACGATGCTGAACTGCGACGCGCCGCCCCGATGGTCCACCTGGAAGCTGTCAATCGTGCCGCCATGGCGGGAGAGATAGGCCTCTGTTTCACCCCGGCCAACCTTGCCGATCCAGGTAGAAGCCGCTATATCACGCAGCGCCAAGCCCAACGGCACTGCAAGCACCAGGAAAGTGGCCGCGATCAGGCTTGCCTGCAGCGCGGTGTGCTGCGGCGAGTTCTGCATGCCAAATCCGTACCATTTGGCGACAAGGGTTACGCTCAGCGCGATAGCCAGAAGATTGGTCATGAACAGGAAGAATGCGTTGCCAGCAATGGCCATGCTGCCCACGGCCAATCCATAGCCGACCACCGCCAGGGGCGGCATCAGCGCTGTTGCAATCGCCACGCCAACGATGGTCTCGCCCTTTCTTGCAATGACCGCATATGCCCCGGCCAGCCCGGAGAAGACCGCGACCATCAGGTCAAAGAGTGTCGGCTGGGTCCGCGCAAGTATCTCGCTGGTGGCCTCACGAATCGGCGATGCCTTCACGATCAGGAAGGAAATCAGAAGTGCCAGCAGCGTGCCCGCCAGCAATGCCAGCAACGCGCGACCCATCATGCGGAAGTCAATCACGCACAGTGAGAAGCCAAGCTGCATGATCGGCCCCATCAACGGGGAGATCAGCATCGCACCTATCACCACCGCCGCAGACGACTGCAGCAAACCGAGGATTGCGATGCCACAGGACATCATCGTCATGAACAGATAGCGCGGCGTGGTCACACCACCTTCGAGTACGCCGGTAACCACCACATCGTGGTCAACGCTGGCGATGATGTAGCTGCTGCGCCAATGGCGCGCCAAGGACGACAGGGAACTGAGGAATCTGAACATGCGATCTATCTACGTGCATGAACGACGCAGCCCCAGCAAGATGGGGCTGCGTTCGTTCGCGAAGGTAACGATGAGCGATTTCCTGCTCTTCGGCTTGAGGTGCGGGCGGCTGGCTGTATGCCCATGCCGCCAGAATGGAGCTACCGCAGCAGCTGCGTGCAAGGGGTTTCGGGTGCGCGACGCAAACCCATGCGTTCGATGTCCAGCGCCAGCAGCAGCTCCAGGTTATCCAGTCCGTCGCGGATGCGGAGATTGGCCTGGGCATCATCATGATTGTGATCAAGATGCGCTTCCAGCAACGTGGCGAGCAGCGGATAGAGAATATCGCCCTCGTTTCGCGCCGACTCTATCAACAGCTGAGCCAAGGCAGCACTGCGTGAAGCAGTGGCCGTGCGCTGACCATTGGCCTCACTGGAAGGGGCGCCATTGCGGATGGCAAACACGTTGTTCATGGGAACTCTCGCCTGCGCCAATGGCGCGCTCGGTGACCGGAGCCATACAGTGCCGCTGCCAAGACACCATTCCCATGCAACAATTACGAAAACAATCAGTCCTGCAGTTGTTGCAGCAATTGATCCAACGATGCCCTGAATCTGTGCAGGTCATCAGCATGTGAAAGCGCACCATCTGCCTCGATCGCCAGCTGCAGCTTGCGCGCCTGCTCGGCCAGTCGCTCGGCACCAATCGCCCCAAGTCCACCCGCAATCCGATGCAACCGTTCCGCGCAGGCGGCATCATTCTGCGCTGCCAATGCTGCACTCATCGCCTGCAGGTCGTCTTCGGTAGTGGTGACGATGCTCCCAATCATCCGCTCCACCACCTGCGCCGAACCAAACCGGGCGACCATCGCTTCGCGCAATGAGTTGGCTGGGTGCAATTCCAGCACGGCAGCCTGCGAAACCGGCTCGGCCACACCGTCGCCCCGCCGCTCCGTCATGACCGCAGCGACGGGCTCGCCACTCCCCTGCAACCACCGAAGCAGGGTCTGCCGCAGCAGGGCCAGCGGTACCGGCTTGGCGAGGAAGTCGTCCATTCCAGCATCCCGGCAACGACGCGCCTCTTCATCCAGCGCACTCGCGGTTAGCGCAATGATCGGTATACGCCGACGGCGTGGGTTCGCAGCCTCCAAGCGACGGATCTCACGGGTCAACGCGTAGCCATCCATGCCAGGCATCAGGCAGTCCGTGATGATTGCATCAAATGATCCGTGGGCCAGTGCTTCCAACGCAGCTACGCCATCATCCACCACCTCATGGCTCAACCCGAGCTGCTGCATACGCCACCGCATCAGGTCCTGGTTGGTCGGATGATCCTCGACGACCAGCACGTTCTTCTGCCGCCATTCTGGCGGCGGTGCACCGGTATAAGCGGGCTCCATGGCATCGCTGATCGCATCATCGGCGGCTACCATTGGCAGCCACACACTCAGCGCAACCTCTGTCCCCTCGCCCAGCGCGCTGCGCAGTTCCAGTTGCCCCCCCATCAGCTCGGCCAGGTGCTGGCAGATGCTCAGTCCCAGCCCGGTGCCACCGTAGCGACGGGTGGTGGAAGCCTCTGCCTGGATGAAGGGGCTGAACAACCGGTCCTGCTGGTCTTCGGGTATGCCGATGCCGGTATCCCGGACGGCCAACCTGATCCGCTGCGCATCGGAACGTTCTTCCAGCAGGTCGAGCAGGATGGTGACTTCACCTTGTGCGGTGAACTTGATGGCATTGCTGAGCAGGTTGAACAGGATCTGACGCAAGCGGGTGCCGTCAGCCATGTGGTGTTGCGCCACACGCGTATCGATCCGGTTACTCAGTTGCAGGCCCTTGGCCGTCGCCTGGGTCATCAACATCTGCTGGGTGGTGTCTATCTTCTGCCGCAGGCTGACCAGATTGGCCTCAAGCGCCAAGGCACCGGCCTCCATCTTGGAGAAGTCCAGGATGTCATCAAGGATCTGGCGCAGCATCTGCGCGGAGTCCTCGATGGTAGCCACCACTCGTCGCTGCTCGGCATCAAGTCGGGTATGCGAAATCACCTCCAGCATTCCAAGTACGCCACTCATCGGCGTGCGGATCTCGTGACTCATGGTGGCCAGGAAACTCGACTTGGCCTGCGCCGCCTGCTCAGCGGTGGCCTTGGCTTCCTCCAGCGCCTGCGCCTGCGCGCGCGCCTCGGTGACATCAATCCAGTAGCCACTCCACTGCTTGGTTCCATCATCAGCTCGACGCGGCTGTGCGCGTGAACGTATCCATTTGCAGCCATCACCGGAGCGCACGCGGAAGTCGGTGACGATGTCGTCGAATGCGGCGGCAGCTCGCTCCAACTCGGTGGTGACTCGAACCTGGTCCTCCGGATGGATGCGAGCAAAGAGCTCGCGTTCGTTGTTCAAGGCCAGGTCCACGCTGATGCCGAACAGGGATGGCATATCACCGGCAATGTAAGGGAAAGAGAACTCCCCACCGCTGTGGCACACCTGGTAAACCACCGCAGGCAAACTGCCGGTGACTTCAGCCAGACGCTTCTCCACCAACCGGCGCTGCTCCACTTCTCGCCGCAAGCGGGTGTAGCCGATGGCATGCACAAAGCCGGCCGTCAGCAGCACCAGCGCCAACGGCACCGCCCATTTGAGGAAGGCCGCCCAATCGAAGCCTGCCCGGTACTCCACGGCCATCCAGTCATTGCGGATGGCCTCTCGCTCGCGCGGCGTCATGCTCATCAACAAGCGGTCGAAGGCGGATGCGAGCGCAGCTTGTTGCGGCCGCACCGCCAATGCCAACCGGTCTTCGATGCCCGCCGGTGCAGCGATGTGCAGTTCACCGGAGTAGCGATCGCGCAGGAATCTGTCCACCACCGCAAGGTTGCCTATATAGGCATCGGCCTTGCCCGTGCGCACCAGCTCCAGCCCATCCTGGGCGGTAGCGACGTTCAGCACCACCACCTCCGGCGCCTGGGCCCGCAGCAATGCTCCGATCCGGTCGGGGTCGGACAGCGCCACCCGGCGACGATCGAGGTCACGCATGTCCAACACCCGATCACTGCCGTTGCCGACAACGATCACGTTGGATACCGTGAGAAACGGCTGACTGAACACCCAATCGCCGCCAAACGCCGCCGTGTCGTTGGGCACGCCCATTACCGCATCAAGCCGGCCTTCACGCATCGCATCGCGGATGGCCTGCCAGCTGTCCAGCTTCACTGTCTTGAGCTTGTCGGCACCGGCAGCGCGGAACCGGTCCAGGTACTCGCCAGCGATGCCACTTGGTTGCCCTTCGTCGTCCAGGAAGGAAATGGGTGCCCAGGTCGGCGCGAACCCAACGTCAAGCGGCTGCGCCAGCGCCTGGCGCTCAGCTGCGGTGAGTGCCAGGGTGCCACTGCCCAGCCATTGCAAGGGTTGCATCCAGCGCGCACGGATTGCCTGGCTGCGCGCGTCCGGAATAGCGTCCAGCGCGATGTCCAGCGCCTCGGCCAACGGCTGCTGGGCATTGGGGATGCCAAAGTGCAGCGAGTCTGCCGCCAGATCGGTCTGCCGCTGCAGTCCAATCCGGGGAATGGGGGTACCGGAGATCAGCGTTGCAGCGACGTAGGCATTGCCCAGATACACATCCGCTTCACCGTCAGACACCATCCGCAGGGCCTCCCGCGTGGTCGGCGCCTGCAGGTGAAGGGCGGCCGGGTAGCGCTCGCGGGCGATGCTGGAGAGAGAAAAATCACGCTCGGTTACAAGGCGTAGATCCGTGAGCTCCGCACTGCGGGCGGCACGCCCGTCCTGCATCCGGCTGACCAATGCAACCGGGGCCTCTGCGTACGGACGGGTAAACACCATGCAGCGCGTACGCTCGGCGGTCAGTGCGATATCCATCACAAGGTCCACCTCGCCCGCGCAAGCCGCCCGCAGCACCTCCGCCCAGTTGGCGTAGCGCCGCGTCACCACCTTGATGCCAAGCAGCCCCGTCGCCTCGAGCAGATAGTCGTAGGTCATCCCCTCCGGCCTGCCTTGATCGACCCGCTCGAAGGGCAGCCAAACGTTGTCGTACAATCCGACCGTCACCGTGGGATGGGCGCTTATCCAGGCCCGCTGCTCTGGCGACAACGGCAACGCTTCACCCTGGGCGAATGCAGGCAGGACCAGCATCGCGGCCAGGCACAATGAAACGAACCTGAGATAGATATGCCCGAGCACCCTGCGCGATCTCCTCATTGCCGTCCGCCTCACCTGCCCTTTCCTGCCTACCTCAGATACTAGCCCATGCGCCTTCGTATCATTCTTGCCGATGACCATCCCGTCGTCCGTATCGGTGCCCGTGCGCTGATCGAGAACAGCGGCGTGGGGGAAGTGACCGCCGAGGCCAACAACCCCGACGAACTGCTGCAGGCCCTGGAAGACCATCCCTGCGATGTGCTGGTGACCGATTTCGCCATGCCCGGTGGTCAGCAACCCGATGGCTTCGCCATGCTGGGGTTGATCCGTCGCCGGCACCCCGACCTGCCAATCCTGATGCTGAGCATGGCCAACAATCTGGGCATCTTGCGGATGGCAGTTTCCGCCGGGGTGCTCGGTCTGATCGACAAAGCGTCCTCGCTGGATGAGCTGCCACAGGCATTGCAGACCGTGCATCGTGGTGCACCGTATGTGAGCCGAGGGTTGAAGGAACGCATCGCCGAGCTTGGCAGTGAATCGATGGCAGCAGGAGGTAAGAAGCCTTCTCCACGAGAGATTGAGGTTTTGCGCCTGCTTGCCTCCGGGCTCTCGGTAACCGAGATCGCGGCGCAGTTGAACCGCAGCATCACCACCATTAGTCGCCAGAAAGGCGATGCCATGCGCAAGCTGGGGATAAGCAACGACGCCGAGTTGTTTGAGTTCCTGCGCAATGGCGGCGTATCGGACTGACTGATCGCCGCCTCGCGATACGCCACGAGGCAAAAACAAAAAAAGCCGTCCCGATGATCGGGACGGCCTGGAAAGTTCATCTAGCAAACTGCTTACCAGTTGTACTTCACACCAAACTGACCGCCCAGGTCGCGATAGTCGTTCTCGCCGCGCTGCACGCTCATCTGGCCCCAGCCGGTCCAACCACCGCCCAGCTGCAACTGCGCACCGGCCTTGAGCTCGTAGCGATCTTTCGGGGTGCCGCCATTCAATGTATCGCCATTGAAAGCCACGGCATTGGAATCCGAATGGTGATACCAATTGGCCGTTACAAACGGCTGCACCCGATTACCATCCGCTGTGTTTGCATGGCCATAGGCCCGCAAGCCCAAGCGGGTGGTCACACCACCGGCCTGATCAACCGACACCAACGTACCATTGGCCTCACGATGATCGTCGCTGCGATAGTCGGTATAGATCACCTGCGCCTGCGGTTCCAGGTAGAACGCCTTGGCCTCATCTGCAACTACCTGCCAGGCGTAGCCGGCTTCCACCGACCCAGCCAAGCTGCGGGCCTCGTAGCGCTCTTCAGCAAGCGCCTGGCCCTGCACGCTGTTCCGATAGCGGCCAGCCTGACCCCATACATCCACGTACAGGCCGGTGGTGTCAGCGGCGTTTGCAAACCAGTTGCCATACACACCAACGGCGGCCCCCTTCACCTTGCCCTTGGCCTGGTAACCAGTCTGTGCAGAAACCGCCATGTTGTTGGCCTGCCCAGCGGCGGCCATCACGCCAACCTGACCGCGCCCCTTATTGCCCCACTGGGCAACATCGGTACCGATCTGCAACAGCGAACGATCACTGTCGACGTCGATCTGACCATCAGCCACCCCGTAGTCGACCTGTCGACGCTCGACACGGGCCCACACACTCCCAAGCCGGTCATCGTCCTTCAGACGCTCAGCCAAGTTCGGCTCACCCAAGCGATCGTGCATGGCGTGCTCGAACATACCCGTCGCAGCGGCCTGGTTGGCCAGATAGGCACCAACCTCCGGGCGCAGCACCGGCTCAGGAAGCGGCGGGTCAACCGGATTGCAACCCGGGGCACCGGGATTGCCCTCACACGGGTCCGGCGCAACGGTCAGCTCTGAACGCAGGTACCAGTCGCCGTCGTCCGGGTTGGTCTTGCCACCCTTGAACAGGAAGTACTCGTACTGGCCACCAACCGCGCGACCGGACAGGCCGAACCCGGCGTTGGAGGTGCCATCCACCTGGATGATCTGAATGCCGTCCACTGTCTGTGCGCCGGTCCCGCCCACGTTGTTCACCGCCACCATGGCATGACCTGAGGTATTGCCCAGCACATGCAGCTTGTCGGTTGCCGAGTGGTCATCACCCAGCACCGTGTTCATCAACAAGCTGCCGCCTTCACCGTCAAAATCACCATTGACAGTCAGCGTCCTGAAATTGCCTTCGGCCCCGCCCTGAAATGCGATCACACTGTCATTCAGCGACAACTGGCCGACCGCCGAGTCGCCGGTCATGGTCCATTGGCTGCCGCCACTCAATGAGAGCTGGTTCACCGAGCCATCCGTCGCCCCCATCCAGTGCGATGCATTGCCCAAGGAGACGCTCGCGCTTGCGCGCAGTGCGCCATCGCTATTGGTGTCCGTGCCGACGATGTCACCTTCTGCATGGACATTGTTGTCCATGCTCAGGGAGACCACGCTGTCCTCGTTGTCGATGGACAGAAGGGTTCCGTTCCCACCCACCACCTTGGCACCATTGCTTACTGCTATTGCGGCATCACCAGTGGCGTTGATAGCACCGTGCTGCGCACTCACAAGGGAACCGCCGTCAATGCCGAGCGTCCCATCTACGCGAGCGCCCCAGGAGTCCATACCCTCTACGCGCACCTGAGTTCCCTGCAACCCGATCGCCGCGCCCGACGCAACGTGAACACCGGTAGCCTGAGCTCCGTTGGTAGCGATACTGCCACCGGTCATCTCAATCGACGAAGCGACACCATCAAGCACACCACTGGCGACAATACCGCGCGCAGCTTCACCTTCGGTACGAATCGCTACGCCATCCAGGATCGCACCATTTCCACCGCCGTAAACGGTCACGCCATTGCTCCGTTCACCCTTGGTGATGATGCTGCCACCGGTCATCCCAATCGACGTCCCGATGCCCTCCACGACCATGCCGTCCGCCCAGTAGCCGACGGTTTCGATAGTGCTATCGGCCAGGGTGATCGCACTACCGTCCGATGCAACCACGCCAGCTGCGGAGTAGTTGTTCACCCGATTACCTTCGGTCTTGATAGCCACATTCACCAGATCGACCGTGGAGCCATTGGCCTGTACACCGCGCGCCTGATCACCGTAGGTGGTGATCGCGACATTGGACGCACCGATGTGTGCGCCACCCACTGAAGCCAAGCCGTGGCTCCTGACTCCTTCGGTGAGGATGCTGCCGCCGCCATAAGCCACGCTGCTGCCAGCGCCTTCGGCAAAAGCGCCGTGCGCTTGATTGCCTGCAGTCCGGACATTGACCTGATGCGCAAGAACGGCACCACCACCTTGGGCATGAATGCCATGCGCATTGATGCCAGCGGTCTCGATGCTGCTATCGATCAGATCCACAAAACCATTTCGAATTGCCTGAGCGCCAATGGAGCCGGCGCCAGCAGTGACCACACTGCCACGATTCAGGCTGACCACAGACAACCGACCATTCAACTCGTCGGCTGCCACAATGCCGCGCGCGTTCTGGCCCAGGGTGGTTATCGACACGTCCTGCAGGGCCAGATAGTTGTCACCGCCATATGCAACGGCACCTTTGCTCTCATCGCCTTCCACTACGATGCTGCCGCCACTCATCGTCAGCGCCGATCCCGCGCCGACCGCGTTTACGCCATCGGCCCTGGAGCTGAGGGTGCGAATCGTGGTGTCGATGACATCAATAGCACCACCATCAGAGACGACCACGCCTGCGACGTTTGGGGTGCCGCCAACACCCCCCATTCCACCAACGCGGATATCCGCCCCGGTGACTATGGCGCTAGCATTTCTGATCCAGATTCCGTGTGCGCCGTCATTACCCACGTTGATCACGGTGCCACGCCCACTCGCATCGCGCTCAATATGGACAGCACCGCTGTGGTCTGCGTACACGCCATGACTATTGACACCCGTGGTATCGATGCTGCCACCTGCGAACTGCACCGAAGCGCCTGTCGTCGCCCGCACTCCCGCCGCGGCATATCCAGCCGAAGACACTTTGGCACCGGACGTAACAATCCGGCCACTATTCAGTGCTTGGAATACGTGCTCACCGGCACCGGTGGTGACGTAGTCGCCAGCCGGAACGTCCAGATGTACGCCATCAGCGGACTGCTGACCGTCTGCGGCATAACCAGCGATGGGGAAGAGCAAGGCTGAGCCAATGGCCAGGGCCAATGAGTGCCTGCGAAAGAGGGTATGGGTCATTGAATTGGTCTCACTAATCGTCGTGGATTGAGTGATCCCCGCCGATGGATCGACTAAGCGACATCATCGCTGCCATCTCAAGGCTCGGGGGATCCGCTGCGCGTGGTGCGTCAGTGGGTTCGCACGATAAGCGTCGATGTCAACCCGCGATATACAAGTAGTTTCAAATGCCAGTGAGCACACTGACGGCTCACTCGTTGCTCAGGAACCTGCGAACACCTGAGCCAAGGAACACCCTATGCGTTCTACGCTGAGTAGAACTGCCGGTTTCAACAGGCGCCACGAAGTGATGTCACTGTAAATCAAGCAGGCCCCTCGATTGCTGAGCACGTGCAAGCCGATAGACACGGCCACTTTCAATAAATAGCTCACGCGCGGATATCCGCCTGTCACCGCGCAATGGAATACAACATCTTGCATTCTGACCTTGCTTCCTTCGCCTGTATCGGCGACGCCCTGGCTCTGCCATACAGCACAACGCCGGTTTGTAGCCCTGGTATTCCTACTGCTTTCTCAAACTTGAGAGCCCAGTTCGCACCAGCGCCGCACGCACCATGCAGCACGCGAGCAAACGCGCTCCACTTGAGCCTGAGCCCGATAGAGCCCCAGCGCCAAGCCAAGCTGCGTATGGACGCCAGACGCATTGCCCAGCCTCCGCATTGCCATCTGAGTTTGCAATCGTGCCGGACTCTGCGAGTTGGACTTCCAGCATCCAAGCACCGCTGAACGAAGAACTCATGTCTTGAGGATTTACAAAATATGAGGACTCTGCAGTTGTCTTTGAAACTAGTTGTATATCCAGCAAATCAACCGACTCCTAATCTTCCGCCACGCCGCGCAACTGTGCGGTCGTGCGTGCGAAGGCGCAGCCAACAACGTCGGATTCCTTGTTACCAGCATCGT
Organism: Stenotrophomonas sp. STEN023; assembly: GCF_056760135.1. Classification (NCBI taxonomy): domain Bacteria; kingdom Pseudomonadati; phylum Pseudomonadota; class Gammaproteobacteria; order Lysobacterales; family Lysobacteraceae; genus Stenotrophomonas; species Stenotrophomonas sp. STEN023. The sequence continues at coordinate 126,032 of NZ_JBRREF010000001.1, forward strand.
CCACGGCGTCGCCAGCTTGTCCCCGCGACCTTCATCACGCACCCGTCGTACGCGCTCCCCCGCGGCCGACGCAAGCCTCCGCCAACGCGGATACCAACCAACTGTTGATTAGGAAGATTGAAATGAAGTTTGTCACGATCGCATCTGCTGCCGCCGCTCTGTTGCTGGCAACCTCCGCCCAAGCCGCTTCCACCACCGGTGGCACCATCACCTTCACCGGTGTTGTGAACGATGCGACCTGCACCGTTTCCGGCGGTTCGGGCACCGATGGCGGCACCGGCAATTTCTCGGTGGCCTTGGACCCGGTCAATGCCAACCTGCTCGGCGCTGCCGGCAACACCGCCAACCCGAAGGTGTTCGACGTCATCATCGGTGGCCCGGGCCAGGGCACCTGCGAAGACGGCAAGATCGCCAGCATGTCGTTCCTGCCGTCCAGCACCCAGGTTGACCCGGTAACCGGCGCGCTGCGCAACATCCTGGTCGGCGAAGCCACCAACGTCCAGATCGAACTGGCTGACGACGCTGCCCAGGCAATCAACCTGGCCGTTCCGGGCCAGTCGTGGGACGCCACCATCGGTGACGTTGCTCCGAACACCGGCAAGATCCAGTTCCAGGCGCACTACCTGGCTGTGAATGGTGCTTCCACCCCGGGCCTGGTCAACACGAACGTCGTGTATTCCGTGGTCTACAACTGATCCATTGCGTATCACTGTGTGGGGGGGGCGGGGGGCGGCCGCGGCGGGGGGGGTGGGGGGTGGGCCAAATTAAGGGGGGTGGGGGGGTTGGGGGTGGGGCCGTGTGGGGGGGGGGG